>JBNKEN010000020.1:0-3020 GCA_050288805.1 Pseudoalteromonas sp. | reverse complement strand
CCTATGTTTATAACAACCCGGACGAAAATGCCGGTGTGGTGGCCGGCTGCGCACTGCAGAAGGTCGGCCTGGTGGGCTTTCACATCGGCACTAAGGTGGAAAACAATCCGCAGTGGATCTGGTCGACCTTCGAGCATGTGGACAACGTGCCGACCCGGGGCGAAACCCCGACAAAAACCCGTTACAACTACTTCAAGCCCGATTGCAAAGACTGCACCGCGGTGAACATGCCGCCGCCGCGCCCGTGGAACCCGGCTCAGCCGCATACAAAGCCTTCGCAGGTGGAACGGGTGATCCCCATCGACGAGGCCACCCGCACCCTCAATGCCCGCTACCATGCCAAACTGAAACAGGCCTTTGCCGATACCGTGTGGGTGAATTACGAGCTGGTCAGCACCCAATGGCCCACCGTCGCCGACAGCCCGACGGATCCCACCGGCGTGCCTGCGCCGATGTTTTTGGCCAACACCACGCTGGAAAGCTATATTCAGGGCCGCGTACGCCAGACCTCGTCGAGCTGTATTCAGTGCCATAACAACGCCACCATGACCAATGGCCGCTTTTCCGATTTCACCTACCTGCTGCAACGCGCCCAGTCGCAAGGAGAGAAATAATGAACAAGATGGACAGCTTTATCGGCCTCAGCGCCGTATTGACCGGTTTCAGCAAGGAGAAACTGGCGCCCGAACTCGACCCGGTCGACATCAAATCCCAGTATCTGGCGATCTGGTGCGACAAAACCGACACCCAGACGCCGACCCTGAGCGATAAGATCCTCGCCACCTATGCCGCACTGGCAGCCGAAACCCCGCCGTTAAGCGACCAGCAAATCGGCGAAAAAATGCTGGCCGACGCTAACGGCGACGCCTTTGTGCTTGCCTGCCGTCAGCTCATTTACCTCTGGTATATGGGGGCCTGGCCGAGCTTTGTCGACAACGACAGCGAAACGGGCCAGGGCACGGTTTACAGCACGGTATCGGCCGAGGCCTACAGTGCGGGACTGGTGTGGCAGGTGATGCAGGCCCATCCCATGGGCGATTCAAACGAACGCTACGGCTACTGGGCCGAAACACCGGTGGCATTGTCCAAGTACACGGGCCAGCAACAAACAAACGGATGGGGAGACTCACAATGAGCCAGAACAAGGAATACGATGTTGTGATCATCGGCGCCGGCATCGCCGGGGCCATCGTCGCCTACCAGCTCGGCAAGGCGGGTAAACAGGTGCTGATTTTAGAGGGCGGGCCGGCGGTGCCGGCGGATCGCTCCGGCTATATGGACAGCTTTTTCCGCGCCGATGCCAAGACCCCGGAAAGCCCCTATCCGCCGGCTACCCAAAGCGCGGTGCCGAGCAGCGCCGACAACCCTTTGGGACTGCCCGATCCGGCCAAGGAAAACACCCCGCGCTACACCGTGCTGCAGGTCAATTCGTGGCGTAAACCGGAGCAGTGTTATTTCGACTACCCGCCCCAGGATCCGGGTGTCACGGGCACCAGCCTGAACGCCAAGTTCGCCTTCGCCAGCTCCTATGAGCGTATCGGCGGCGGCACCACCTGGCACTGGCTCGGCACCTGTCTGCGCCTGCTGCCGCAGGATTTCGAACTGAAAACCCTGTACGGCCAAGGGGCCGACTGGCCGGGCGGCAGCCTGTTCTACCAGAAGCTGGTGCCGTTTTACGAGCAGGCGGCGCTGGAAATCAACGTCGCCGGCGACAAGCAGGCGATGGAAACCCTGTACCGCCAGTTCAATATCGACCCGAGCGGCCAGTACGGCGCCGATTACGATTTCCCGATGCCGGGAATAGTCCCCGCGCTGCAGGACGGCGTGTATGCCGAATCCGTGGTCAATATGCACTACGAGGGCAACCCGGTTTACGTGACCCCGACCCCGCAGGGCCGCAACTCGCGTCCCGGTGAACGCAGGCAATGCGCCGGTAACACCAACTGTATTCCGATCTGCCCTATCCAGGCCAAGTACGACGCCACCGTCACCCTGGCGCGGGCCCTGCAAACCGGCAATGTGGAGATCCGTTACCAGCACGTGGCCAGCAATATCCGGCTCGATAGCGACGGCAAGCGGGTGTCGGCCATCGATTACCTCAGCTACATCCACGCCGACGGCATTGCTACCGGCAGCGGCAGCGTCAGCGCGAAATCCTTCGTGCTGGCGGCTCACGCCATCGAGACCCCGAAACTGCTGCTGATGTCGAACAAAAATCCGGGCTTCGAAAACGGCGTCGCCAACAGCAGCGATCAGGTCGGACGCAACCTGATGGACCACATCATGTATCTCGGCTGGGGCCTGGCCAAGGATCCGGTTTATCCCTATCGCGGACCGCTCTCGACGGCGGGTATCGAATCGCTGCGCGACGGCCAGTTCAGGCACCAACGCTCGGCCTATCGCATCGAGATAGGCAACGAGGGCTGGCAATGGGCGGCGGGCGATCCCGGCACCACCCTGGCCGATTTCGTGTTCGGCCAGAACAACAGCCAGCTCAACGGCAATGCGACAAACCAGCAGGGCCAGGCGCTGCGCTTTGACAAAAACATGCCCGCCTTCAGCAAGCTGTTCGGCGCCGAGCTGGTGAACACCCTCAACCAGGTGTACACCCGCCAGCTGCGCCTCGGCTACCTGATAGAACAGCTGCCGGATCCGGACAACCGGGTTGAACTCTCCGGTACGCTCAAGGACAACCTCGGCCTGCCGCGTCCCAAGGTGACCTATCGCCTGGCTTCCGACTACGAACGCAACGCCTTCGTATCGGCCAAGCAGATCACCACCGAGCTGTTCGGCGCCATGGGTGCAACCGAATACACCCAGGAGCCCGCGGCGCCGGATATGAGCAATACAAGTGCGGCCACGCCCACCAGCTTCCAATACCAGGACAAGCAAGGTACCCTGCATAACTTCAAATTTTACGGCGCCGGGCATATAGTGGGAACCTACCGCATGGGGGACGACCCGAAAACCTCGGTGCTGAACGACAGGCAGCAATCCTGGGATCACCAGAACCTGTACAT
>JBNKEN010000019.1:0-6547 GCA_050288805.1 Pseudoalteromonas sp. | reverse complement strand
GATGACAAAATCATGGAAGCGATTGGTGGTGGATTCACCATAGACGGTGATCGCACTGCCCGAACCGACATTATCCCCCTCCCCGCTGAAACTTGAGTGACGTATCACGGCGTGATGCAGGTTGCTGCTGTTATGGGCTCGCAGCGAAAGCATTTTCTTGGGAACGGGAAAAGACAGGTTTTCCAAAAAGACGTACTGACCCTTCACTATGGTCTGCCCGGTGATAATGGCGGGGTTATCCTTACTCGGACCGCGGAACCAAACCGGTTTATCGGGTGTGCCGTTGGCGGTGAAAATAATTTGTCCGCCGCCGTCATAGGGACCGCCATGGATCTCGATATAAGAGCCGGCCGCAAAGGTGATTTCGGGAATACTTGCCCTTGGCAGATCCGGAGACCCCTGGGGGTTGCTGGTATTGGTCGCATTGGCGGCCGAACTGTCAACATAGTAGGCCGTCATACCCGCTTTCACCGCATCGGCCCAACTTGCCGGAGCCTGGCCATAAAGGGGATGAACGACATTTCCTGAAAAACCAGCGGGAGTCCAGCTGGCCATAATATCCGGTACCCCCGGAGACGGCACGTACTCGGTTTGCGCACAAAGCATGGTGCTCAAGGAGAGCATAGCCCACCCGCATGCGCGCTTTGTTGCTAATAGCATGTTCATAATGATAGCTCCTGCCAAAGCCCTTGGCTTGACGACTGAAAAATGGAACATCCGTGTAATGAAAGAACATCACCATAGACGCCATCAGCTGAACATTATTTGAACACGCCAAACCGGCGCTCCCAATCATTGGCGTTATAACGGCAATGCACCCGCAGTGGTCCAAAACCTTAATTAGACAAGTATGGAACACTAAGCGGGGTTCAGCAAAGTTTCAGGCCTGTTCAGACCACTTAAGAAACCAGCTCCGACGCTTGCTTGCGGGCCCGTTTATCGCGTTCGATATAAACCCTCAACATCAGGCACATAGCCACCCACAAAGCCACCGCGCCCTCGCGGGGATAAAAGGTCTGGCTGCCGATTGAAGCAACCAGCAACGCCAGCAGCATCGCAAGGCTGATACCACCGGTCACCACGAATATCGCCTGACGCGGATCCCTGAACAGGCTCCAGCTGTATTTTAGAATCAAGAGATAAAACAGCACCACGGGAATACTGCCGATAATTCCGTTATCTTGCAGCCACTGAAGATATGCGTTGTGCGGATGCGGGAATGATTCGCCCTGGCCATGGAGCTCCATTATCTGCTGTGTAATGCCGGTATTTTTCATCGCCTCGCGCCCGTAGCCCAACCAGGGAGCTCGCTTAATCGACTCCCACACCAAGGGCCAGGCAACGACGCGCCCGGAGGTTACCGAGTGCATATCAACCTGCTCTTCATCGAAGCTCAACTCGGTGTTTTGGAAATCATTCGGCTGCTCTTCAAGCCCCTGGCTTAAACGCTCAATGGCAGACGGCATCAGGGTCAATACAATGAACAACACGGCCGGTGCCAACAGCAGATACCTGCGCCATTTGAAGAGACAGAAAAAGACCCCCAGCAGGGCCCAGGTACCGTATCCGGTGCGTCCCCCGGTGACGGCCATGGCCAGAAAAATCAGCGAGCATCCCGGCACGATAATATAAAAAAACTGCTTTTTGTTGAGAAATTCCTTGAGGCAAAAGAAGCCCCAGAATGCACCGCTCATGATCATCGATATATTGACCCTGTGGTAACCCACATTCGAGGAAATCACCTTGAGCGCCTTACGTTGCAGCTCATCGCCGCCCATAAACAAGGCGCCCAGCTTCATCGCCTTTACCACCTGCAGGGCGAGCAGGAGCAACATTACGAACAAGGTGATCAAGGCATAATTGTACTGTTTTCGGGTGCGACAGCCGTCGAAAATGATGAAGCCCGGGATCACCCATTTAATGCAATTGATCAGGTAGTCATTCACCGAGGAAACCGCCGACACCTTGTCGCCGCCGAAGGTCATTACCAGCAGATCGACACCACTGTGATCCAGCAGGTAACGCACCACGCTGACAAATATCACCAGCAGGTAGAAAAACAACAGCCAATTGAGCCTGCTCGGCATCTCCCACTGCAGACCTTGCCGACCACGCTGGAACATCCAGGCCAGCACCACGTTGAGGAAAAGAAAATTCCAGTGGTTCAGCCCAGGGATCCCGCCCACCGCCTTTGGCATATCCGGATGCTGAAAAATCGCCATCAGCAGCACCAGCCAGCAGGCCGTACGAAACCAATCCTTCCATGCATAAACACTGAGAAACGCGACCAGCAAGGTCAGCAGGGTTATCCGGATCATCTTGCTTCCTCCGGCTGTTTTGCCTCGGATTGCACCAACTCTTGCAAGAATTCCTGCCACTTGCTAGCTGCGGCCTCGATACTGAACTCGCCGCCGGTTTTCAGCGCGGCGCGCGCCAGTCTCTCGGACAGTTCAGGATCACCAAGCAGGCGCTGCATGGCAACTGCAAATTGCTCGACCGTCAGCGGCGAGACTAAAATGCCATTGCTCTCGTCCTGCACCACTTCCGAGAGATCGCCCACATCCGATACCAATCCGGGCAAGCCACACATCATGCCCTGGATCAGGGCCTGGGAAAGCCCCTCGGAGTCGGACGTCAGCACCATACAACGCGACCGTTGCAGCCAATCGGCCACGTTCTGCTGCCAACCGGCAAAGCACACGCAGGATTCGAGCCCAAGCGCCCGACTTTGCGCCTCCAGCGCCTGGCGATCTGGACCATCGCCGACGATCGCCGCCGTCACGGCGGGAAAACGCTCCCGGGTTTTCGCCACGGCAGCAAGAAAACGGTCGACCCGCTTAATTTCCGACAACCGACCGACCAGCACGAAATCATATTTCTTTTCTTCAAAACGCGGACAAAATCGGCTGGCATCAAATCCTCCGGCAATCACATGAACGGGCACGACAACCCCGTGCTCGCGGAAAAACCGCTTCGCCCCTTCCCCCATGGTGACCACCCCATGCATTTTTGCAACCGCTGCCAACAGCAGACGTTCGATAACCGGGTCCGGCCTGGCCAGGCGACGAAAAATCCGGTTCTCGGTTTCAATTCCCCCGCCACGCACCTCGCGGGGTCCGCCGCCGCACAGATAGACGGCCCGGGCCCCGGTCAAACGCGCCAGCGCCAGCGCCCACAAGCCGTTAAGCAACAAATGAAAACCGAGCAACACGTCCGGACGCAGACGCACCGCCAGGTAGGCAAACAGCAACAGCCGCGCAGCCACACCGCCGCAACATGCTTGCAACCAGCGCGGAGGGTAACGCGCCTCGACTTTTTCAATGACCGGCACCGGGGCCGTCGCCACCATGATCACCTTCCCGCAATTTTCGGCGCCGGCCACAGGATCCAGGTGGGCGCTCAGCCACTGCTCGGAATAGAAGGTGGCGGTCGCCAGCACCGTCAGTTTTTCCTCTTTGGGACGTCGGGTCGGCAGAGGCGTACTCAGCCATAACCAGCCGTGATAACAATAAAGGGCCGTGCGTAAAAAAACGCGGTAGAGAAAATCACCGAGTCGCATCATGGGCAGGATTCCAGCTCGGGGAAAACCAGCGGCCGCCAGGGAATTGAAACGCTGCGGCGACCGCTGGCATCCGCCGGATTGGCCACCAGTTCGCAGAACGGGCTGCCGTTGATAAACAGCCGGGTCAGCTCAGGATCATCCACATAAAAGGTCAGCCCCTGCAGATCTTCCTCTGCAAACGGGCTGTCGAGATGGATTTCTGTCTCCTTTCCCTCCTTGCTGGTGAAGGCGGCATATTCCACGCTTCGACAATAACCGAGCAAACGCCGGGTCGTGGTGATCAAAATGCGCCCATTACGCTGCCACTTACCCAACAGTTCGAACGCTCGGCAGGTTGCCTGGGGGAACGGATGATCTGGGTTTAAAATCTTGCCGAGATGGGTGTACAGCACGCTGCATCCCTCCTGTCTGGCCAGTTGTGCCAGCATTCTCGGCGTCACCACGCGGTGAAACTCCCTGGCGGTTTCAAACGCGGAAACGCCGCGCCAGGCGGGATTACAACGCATAAATTCAAGCACGCGTGTGCCGTCTGGCAAACGGGTTTCCCGGAGCACCCGGTTAGCCCCGTGCATGGCGTATTTTTCGCTCCCGGCACGGGCCAGCATCCCCTTCATCCATTCGATGGCGAGTGTTTTTAACGATGCCAGAGGATGCCGGGAGTCAAACAAAGCGCCGTAGTCGCGCGGGCAGTTTTGCGCCACCAGACTGGTCACCCGCCCCTTCCAGACGAAGGGCAAGGCCCCCGATGCCAGGGTAAAATCGGCGTGATAGCAGGGACTGCCGGGCATGGCCCCCTGTCCCTTCATAATATCGGGGTCCAGATTGCTCGGCGCCACCGCATGATCTATCCACACCTCCATCCGCCGTCCGTCTCGTGGCAGTAAGTTCCACCAGTGCTCGGCCTCGGCGCGGGTAGCCACCTTGTCGCCGAAAGAATGAAGGCAATCGAGATGCCCGGAGGCGACCAGGCGTTCAATATTGCGCCTTGCACACGCGTCTGCATGGGCGAAACAAAACTGCTCCGGCGGCATATCGCAATAAAGGCTGTTGCCAATCTCAAGGCCGACCCCCGGCCCCAGCAAGGTTGCTTCCCGGGTATTGAGAAAACGCGCCGTTTCAAAATACACCCTGGCATCCGGCGTTTCATCGAGATCGCTGCATACCGCCAGCATGGCGTGATACGGATAGGGGTATTTACGCAGGCTCACGGCCATAACGCATACTCTCGGGTCGACAACCTGAATGAACTAGCCACCTGTTCGCTTCCTCAATAACCGTTTAAACCTGCCTCGAGTGCTCTCATTGGCAAGAAAGCGGAAGTAACACCAACCGGCCACCACGAACGACACGACGGCCACCAGCAATGCATAGCTATAGTATTGATGATTAAACAAATAGCGTGATCCCGCCAGGATTGCAAAATAGGGTACGGCGGCGAGAAACGGGATCCCTATGGCGAACAGCCAGTAACGTCCGAACGGAAGCTCGAGACAGCGACAGGTGTAATAAGGGATCAGTAAGCCATACACCAGCACCAAGGGACCGAGCAACAGTCCGGCGGCCTGTTCCAGTTGCCAGTCACGGGTTCCCGTCAGCAGCAATCCGATGACCAAAAAAACAAACACCAGCACAAAGGCGGCAAGGGAAATGCGGCCGTGACGGTTCATGCCCATCAGGATACGAATAGAGGTATCCTGCGCCATCGGCAAAAGTTGGCCCGCGGCAAGCAGCATCATCAGCGGTGCATGGGCGTAATCTTCACCCATCCACAGCAGCAGCACACGATCGCCGTAGCAGAACAGCGCACCCAGACTGAACAGGGAAAAAACCGCACTGAGGCGGGTTGAATTAAGATAAAGCTGCCGTATCGCCGGCAGGTCATCCATGCCCTGCAACGACCCCGTAGTGGGCGTCAGCATCATAGTGAATTTGGCGATAAAGGTCTTGAGATGCCTTATAAGCGCCACCGGCCTGGCAAAGACCGCCAGCGCTGCTGGCCCCACTATGCTGACCAGCATGATGTTGACCGTCTGCAATAACAGGATCGGGGGAAGATTCGACAGCATGCTTTTGATGCCGAACAGCATCATTTCCTTGCAGGTGCTTTTCTTGCACAGCGACAGGTCAAGCGTAAATTCGCTGCAAACTCTGCGCATCATGACGTAGCGCAGCAGCTCGAACAACGTAATTGCTATCAGGTAGCCGATGGCCATCCCCATCACCCCAAGCGGTGTCAGGTATAACAGGCCAATCATCAGAAACAACGACGTCACGCTGGCGCCGGCATGCAACGTATTGTGGATATCCCACCTGTGGTATCCGGTCAAAAGCCCGCGAGCACAGCCCGACAGCATCTGAACTGTGACGGCAAGGCCGAGAAATAAAACCACCCATTGCGCCGTTTCCATATGCTCCCCCAGGGAAGTACCAAACAACCGGGGAAGCACCGCATAGAAAACCAGGGTCGCAAGAAAAACCAGGGTGCTGATGGCGATTTGCACCACCAGCACAGAATTCGCAATTCGGTTCATGCCAGAAATATCACCGGCGGCCCTGTGTTTCGCGATATAACGGTTGAAACTGGCGCCCATTCCGAGTCCGAGCAACGACAGGTAACTGACAAACGACCAACCGAAATCCCAGATCCCGAGTGCGGCCTGGCCCACCTTTTCATCGACCAGACGAGGCATTACAAAGCCGGACACGATCAGCACCAGCTGGCTGAGCCAGCTGACCATCAGGTTATGGGCAAAGCGCGCCTGCCCGGTCAGATCTTCGGCGGTTGAATGCGACGGCCCCATGTCTTCATTCCCGGCCATAACCTAACCTGAAATGATAATCGCCTACCTCCCTGAAATATGTGGCCAGTTCTTCCGCGCTAAGCTCCTCGCGCCAGCGCTCGTCCAGGGTGATGGTATCGTCAAGATCCAGACGCATGCCGTTGCCAAGCACATGATGCGACACATGCTTGAAGTCGAGCCTGAC
>JBNKEN010000018.1:0-9566 GCA_050288805.1 Pseudoalteromonas sp. | reverse complement strand
AGTTTGTCCGCTTCTTCTGCCAAATCGTCCAGCTCAGGCACGAAACTAAAACGGGCAAGGCCATCACTCTGCTCCTCAAGCTCCAGTGAATCGGCTTTTACCATATCGGCGAAGGACCCCTCTTCGTCTTCCCCTTCATCTTCTTGATGCTGCTCAGCAAATTTAGCCTGCGCCTTTTTGTCCGGCGACTCACCGTTAATGCTGACAAGTGTCCATTGCTTGCTCGCCTCATTGCGCGGGTCGAAACGGACAAGCTTAGTCTGGTCTTTTTGAATCACCTCCATGTTGTAGGCAAATTCCAAGTCATCCATGCTTTTCAGCAAGTCCAGCGCCTGCTCACCGAGTGTCGTAGCGGCCTGAGCGCTTACACTTCCCAACATCAGCGCGGCGAGCGTTATTCTCTTTACAATATCCATTTACCTCTCCTTTTAATTGTTTCGGCTAAAGCACCGCCTTATATGTCCCTCATTCAGAACCGTGTGACAAGTAAATTCGGGTATAAAAATGTAACAAAGCAATAAAAAAGCGCCCGATGGGCGCCTTTAGCAATACTTGAATAGCAATCAGCCGAATAAGATTTCCCAGATCCCGGGTGGTTTATGCAGTTTATGATATTCCTTGCGTAATATATCAATCTCTTGCAACGGCTGTTTGCCTTGCTCCAGGCCCTGTTCATGGGCGACCTTCTGCGCCAATGCGACCTGCTCCAGCACCTTATTGAGTCCCTCTAAGGATTTAGCCTTATGCTCTGCAGGAAAGCCCTGATGTTTGCTGTCACTCACCAAATCAGTGAAACGCGCAAGCGCTTCGTCAAATTCGGCAAGACTTGTCGCCTGAATCGCTTGCTTATAAGCGAGCCCCATCTTTTTCATGGTCGCTTCAAGATCATGTTCATTCGAACCATGACTGTAACCCAAGGGGGTAAAAAGCAGCATCAGCGTACACACTAAATACTTCATAGATATCTCCGACGCTAAAAAATCATCGCCGCCATTATAGCGTTTGCTGCAAACGGGTAAAGCTGTAAAGGGGCTTTACATCTGAATGCTACAGACGAAAAGTAATAGGTGTATAATCGGGCTCAATGATTTCACAACATTCAAGATCGGCGTGCGTACTTTAAAATTTTCAATTTTGCTGTTAATAGGGATCAGTGCAATAAGACTCGAGGCGATGACGGTGACCTTTATCAACCCCGGCCATGCGACCCCCAACGAAACCGGAAAATTTTGGTATAACGTCGACCTGTTTATGCAAAAAGCAGCCGACGACCTGGGTATTAGGCTGAGGATTTTACACGCCGAACGCAACCACATAAAAATGAAGGCGCTGGTCGATAATGCGCTCAAGGAACGCCCTGACTACCTTATTCTGGTCAACGAGCAGGGGCAGGGCCAGGCCATGCTGGACAAGCTGGCAAACAGCAAGATTCCCGTCTTCTTTTTACTGAACGGCCTGTCCGACGAACAAAAACGCCCGCCCTACCTTGGCAGCCTCCAGCCGGACAACGTACGGGGCGGATATAAGTTGATGAGGGGCCTGATTGAAAAAAGCGAGGACATGGGCAATGCCACCGCGAATATTCTGGCGTTGCAGGGTGATCACCAAACCCCGGCCGCCCGAGATCGCCGAATCGGCATGCTCGCAGCCATAGAGCAAGCGGGAAAACGCGCCCGACTGCTCGAAGACACCGTGGCCTTTTGGTCGGAAACCAAGGGATTTGAAAAGGTTTATGGTCTGTCCCATCGCTATCCCGAAATGAATGTCATCTGGTGCGCCAACGACCCCATCGCTTTCGGCGCCGCACGCGCGATGAAAAAACGGCAAAAACGGGATTCCGTTCACATCGGCGGCATCAACTGGGATATCGACCCCAACGGCTTGAAAAGCGATGTTTCCTTTGGTGGTCATGTGGTGCTTGGCGGGTTTGCGCTGGTAATGCTGTGGGATCATCATAAGGAAGCGCTTGCCAAAGACAAGATGGAAAGAGTGCTGGATATTTTCGAATCCGACGCCAGCCCGCAGGGGCAGCTCTTAAAAGAAATACAAACCACAGAAACAATGGAAAAGGTGGATTTCAGGCGCTTCAGTTGTACCGACGGCGCCTGTAGCCCCTACTCCGTCGCTAACCTGCTGAAATAAAAAAGCCCCGCCGGGTGACCGGCGAGACTCCACGCTTAAAAGCCTTGCCGCACCGAAGTGCGACAGGGAGAAAGTTAAGAAGCGCTCTTCAGCTCATTCACAGGAGAGCCGTCCGGCTTCAGCAGGTTGAGGTCGTAATCAAACTCATCAACCCGTATAGCCAGTTCACGCTTGTCGTTGTAATCTGCTAGCTTCGTATGTTCATCTGCCGAGATTACGCCCGCAGCCAGTGCATTGGCCAGGGTGTCGCCGAAACGCACACCGGCTTTGAACTCTTTGCCGCGAAGCGCTTTCTTTACCTTAGCCAGCAGCGGCAGTACCGCCATCTTCGCTTTGTAGGCCTGCTCGTTGATATCGTGACCGTCACCCTCAACCGGCTTGATCAGATGCGTGATCTGACGCTTGAACGCGGTATCAGTCTGCGCCGCTTCGGCCAGTTGACGGATCAGGCTGTCGTTGATTTTCGGCATCTTCTCTGAGTAGGTCCAGGTTGCAAAGCGCATAAATGCCGCCGTACCACGCGCCGGGAAGTTATCCAGGAAAGCGAACAGCGCTTTTTCCGCACTGACCAGCGCATGACGGGTCGCATAGTGGAAATAAGGTGCTGCGTTTTCTCGCTCGGCCGCAGATACCTTTTGCTCATAGTAGCGAATAGATGCCATGGCTGCATAAAGGTAGCTCATTACGTCACCGAGGCGCGCCGACAGCAACTCGGCCTGCTTCAATTTACCGCCCAAGACCAACAGGGAGAAGTCGGCGCAAACGGCAAGTTTGGAGGACAATCTGGCAACCGCTTTTTCGTACTGACGAACTTCACTGAGCGTCGATTTCGCGCCCGCGGTAAACGGCATCAGGCCCAAACGCAGGGCACGTAAGCCGTTGGCAACGCTGTAACCGACCGTCTTGCGCATAATGCGGTTAAATACCTTATCCGCGTCTTTTTCTTCGCTGTGAATCGATTCGACCATGGATTGCAGGTAAGGGTGACAACGCATCACACCTTGACCGAAGATCATCAAGTTACGGGTCAGGATATTCGCCCCTTCAACGGTGATGGCAATCGGTTGAGCCGTGTAGGCGCTCGCCAACGTATTTTGCGGTCCGTTCTGAATCGCCTTGCCGCCAAGGATATCCATGGCCGAGTTCAGGGTGTCACGACCCATTTCTGTCATGTGGTATTTGGCAATGGCCGTCACCACTGAAGGCTTGAGACCCTGTCCGAGACCTTCGGTGGTCAAAACGCGCATGGCTTCCTGTAAATAGGTTTTACCCGCGATGTCTGCCAGTTTTTCCTGGATCCCCTCGAACTGACCGATAGCCAGGCCGAACTGCTCACGTACTGCAGCGTATTCGGAAGCCGTTTTCAGACACACCTGTGACGTCGAAGTGCCCAGTGCCGGCAGCGAAATACCGCGTCCTGCGCCAAGACAAGAGACCAGCATCTGCCAGCCGCGGCCGATGTTTTTCTGGCCGCCGATGACAAAGTCCATCGGGATGAATACCTTGTTACCGCGCGTAGTACCATTGTAGAAACGGATCCCCATAGGGTCGTGGCGGTTACCCAATTCAACGCCCGGATGCTCTTTCGGGATCAGGGCACAGGTAATACCCAGGTTTTCGGCGCCGCCCAGCAGGCCATCGGGATCCACGACTTTAAATGCCAGACCCAGTACCGTGGCGATAGGCGCCAGCGTGATATAACGTTTGTCCCAGGTCACTTCCAGACCCAGCACCTCTTCGCCCTGATATTGACCCTTGGTCACTATGCCAAGGTCAGGAATGCCGCCCGCATCAGAGCCCGCTTCGGGGCTGGTCAGCGCAAAACAAGGAATGTCGGTACCGTTAGCCAGACGCGGCAGGTAGTGCGCGCGCTGTTCTTCCGTGCCGTAATGCATCAGCAGTTCGCCCGGACCCAATGAGTTTGGCACCATCACGGTCACGGCAACGCCCGAACTCTTGGTCGCTATCGTCGCAACGATCGTTGAGTTGGCGTAAGGGCTGAATTCACGACCACCGTATGACTTAGGAATGATCAGCGAGAAGAAACGCTCTTTTTTCAAAAAGGCAAGAATATGAGCGGGCAGATGCTTACCGTTCTGGATTTCGGAATCGTCGATCATACCCAGCAACTCTTGAACCGGGCCGTCCAGGAAGGCTTGTTCTTCGGCACTCAGGGTTGCAGCCGGTACGGCACGCAGGGCATCAAAATCGGGTTGGCCGCGGTAGATAGATCCTTCCAGCCAAACGTCACCGGCATCCAGTGCTTCCTGCTCAGTGACAGAAATGCTTGGCAGTATCTTTTTTAAACTTGTTCTTAAACTCATAAACTAACTCATCTGACCAGTTACATTGCATACATTAGGACATAAAAAAAAACGCAGATCAATGCGAAAAATTAAGTTTTTAACAAGTTTTTAAAGGGGATTAGCAAAAGGTCAGGAATATCAAGGCTTACAGCTGTACGCTGAAAGCTGATTTTTTTTGTCTTTGAAACGGGAAATAGAGGTGAAAAAATGCAGAAAAAGGAACGTTTGCCTAAAAGTCGGCCAACGAGGCGCCGCTGAGCCGACATAGCGAATCTGGCGATAATTTAAGCTCAAGCCCCCGCTTTCCGGCACTGACATAGATGTTTGAAAACTGCTCGGCAGAGCGATGCAGAAAGGTACTGAGGGGCCTTTTCTGACCCAAAGGACTGACGCCACCGAGCACATAACCGGTGCTACGCTCGACTTTTTGCGCATCGGCCAGAGCCACTTTCTTAACGCCGCATGCCTTGGCCAGCTGCTTGAGATTAACCTGGCGATTGACCGGGGTAATGGCGACCACCAGCTGCTGGGTGTGGGTAGCAAACACCAGGGTTTTGAACACCTGTTCGGGCTGCAATGACAGTTTGTTTACCGCCTCCTGGCCAAAGTTGGTTTCGTTGTCATCATGCTCATAGCTGAGCACTTCAAATTCAACGTCTGCGCTTTCAAGTAAGGTGATTGCCGGTGTCATATCCTTCTCCCTAAGTTAACGACACCATAACCAAAAAAGAGTGCCGAAGCACTCTTTTTATATTTTGCTATTCCGTCAGCGAATATTCACGACGGGAATAAGATTACTGTTTGCAGTGGCTTTTTTCCCGTACTGCCGCATCAGGGTAACGGCCAGCACGACGACGCAGGCACAGCCTCCGAGCCAGGCAGATGCAAACATCGGATCTTCCTTAAACCGTCCGAGCTGATAGACGGTCGACGCCGTAATGTAGGCAAGACCGGTGGACCAGGTAGCGACGAACAGCATCCATTTCATGCCTGCCTCGCGGTACATGGCACCCATCACCGCAACACAAGGCGTGTATAACAGGATAAACACCAGATAGCTAAACGCGGCCAGTTGTGAACCGAACAAGGCTTCCATGGTGGTAAAGGTGGTGACATCAACTGCCTGCGCTTGTGCCGCACTGTCCTTGTCCGTCACATCCGCCACACTCAAACCGAGGGGGTCGCCAAGATTGTTCAATACATCCGAGAGATTGGCCGGCACAGAGGCGAACGCCTCGCCGATTTTTTCCGTCACGGACACGGTTTCGTTACTTGCTTCTGCGCCCCGCATGTTCTGGTACAGGCTGTCGAGCGTTCCCACCACCGCTTCCTTGGCGAATACACCGGTAAAGATCCCCACGGTGGCCGGCCAGTTGTCGGGCTGTACACCGATGGGGGCGAATACCGGGGTTGCTGCCTTACTGATCTCGCTGAGCATGGATTTGTTGGTGTTGTCGTTTCCGAACGTGCCGTCGGTGCCGATGGAACTTAAAATCTTCAATACCACAAACACCAGGATAATGGTTTTACCGGCGCGCATGGCAAACCCTTTGAGCCGCTCCCAGGCCTTATAAAACACGCCCTTGGCCGTAGGCATATGGTACGCCGGCAGTTCCATGATAAAGGGGGTCAGCGTCGGGCTGAACAGGGTTTTCTTGAGTACCAGCCCGGTCAGGATGGCCATCACGATACCCAGTACATACAGTGCGAACACCAGATTCGCTCCGTTGGTCGAGAAAAATGCCGCGACAAACAGCGCGTAAACAGACAAGCGCGCGCCGCAGGACATAAAGGGTGCCATGGCGATGGTCAACATCCTGTCCTTATGGGTCTCCAGGGTACGGCTCGCCATCACCGCAGGGACGTTACAACCGAAGCCGATGATCAGCGGGACAAATGATTTACCGGGCAGGCCAATCACACGCATCAGGCGGTCCATAATAAAGGCCGCTCTCGCCATATAACCCGAATCCTCGATAAAGGCGAGGCACAGATAGAGAAACGCAATCACCGGGATAAACGTCGCTACCAGCTGGATACCACCTCCTAAACCGTCGGCCAGCAAGGCCACCAACCAGGGCGGCGCACCGATTGAAGTCAGCATCTGGCCGAATCCGTCCACCAGTACCGCACCGACCAGAATGTCGAAAAAGTCGATAAAGGCCCCGCCCACATTCACCGCCACGGTAAACATCAGATACATGATGGCCAAAATATGGGCACACCGAGGAAACGGTTTAATACCAGGGCGTCGATATGCTCGGTGAGCGAACGGGATGCCACCCCTTTGCTCTGAATTGTTTTTTCCGCCAGACGACCGGCAAAAAGATAGCGCGCTTCGGCGAGTTTGACATCCAACTCATGGCCACCCAAGCGTTCACGTAAAGCCCGGGCCTGAGTTTGTGTTGCCACATCGGCACGGGCAATCGCCGCAGCGTCATGCTCAAGCATACGAACCGCCTGCCATCTCGACGCGTGACCGGTTTGCTCACCGCTTGCGACAACCAGTTCAGTGATAGCGCTTTCTATTTCAGCGTTGTAAACCGGATATTCCGTGACGCTTTTTTTCTCTCCAAGGGCTCTTTCCAGCGCGGGAAAAAATGCGTCCAGTCCGTGTTTTCGACTCGCTGACACCGCGATAACCGGGCAACCCAATTCTTGTTCAAGGGTCGCGGGATCCAGATGCAGACCGTTGCGTTTGGCCACATCCATCATGTTCAGTACCACCAGCACCGGCAGCTGCATCTCCGCCAATTGCGCCGTCAGATACAGATTTCGTTCCAGGTTACTGGCATCAACGATATTGATGATAAGTTCCGCCTCACCGCTTAAGGCGAACTCTCGGGCTATTTTTTCATCTATAGAGGTGCTTTCCTGTCCGGCATCCAACGAATAGGTGCCGGGCAGATCGATCAGGCGAAATTGCTGCCCGAATGCCTCAAAATAACCCTCTTTTTTTTCTACGGTTACGCCAGACCAGTTACCGACATGCTGTTTAGCGCCGGTAAGGGCATTAAAAAACGTGGTTTTACCACAGTTGGGGTTACCTATTACGGCTAGGGTCTTCACTGATTTACCTCGACGAAGATGGCTCTGGCCTCGGCTTTTCTAAGGCACAATGCGGTGCCGCGAACATTTACAACCAAGGGGTCACCAAAAGGCGCATAGCGTTCCACATTTACAGTACAGCCGGGAGTAAGGCCCATGGCGAGAAATTTCTGTCTTAAATGCACCGCCTCTGGAGCGATATGACTGACGGTTGCCGATTGACCGATCCGTAACTGTTCTAAAGACTGCATAGTTGAACGCTCGTACTGAAATGAACTGGACGTTATTTTACGCCGTTAAAAAAGGGATGCAAGTGAGTATAATTCTTATCTTCGATTAAAATCCCATTTTATTTCCTCTGTTCGGCTATTTTATTAGCGCACGCTAGAATAAAAGCTAGGGTGAACAGGATACGGGCGCACCGCGATGATAAAGCATTACCCTTTGGGGTTATTGATCTTCCTCATACTAGGATTACTATTTTCATCACTTTTTAATGTGCTCTTTTTCATATATCCGGAATCGCTTGAATCTTCAAAAAAATTATCTTCTGTATGGGTTTCGATGCTGATTTCTTTGTTGTTAATATTTAATTCAAGAAAAGATTTTTCAGAATCTAATGATAAAGTATCATTTTCTGGAATATCATTGTTAATATCTTTGTTTAATTCTTGTTCTTTAAAATCTTCATTTTCTTCCAAGAATGGATTCTCAGCAAGTTCTGTTTCGATTTTTTCAGTTAGTTCAAGGCTAGATAGCTGTAATAGTTTTATTGCGTGTTGTAATTGTGGTGAAATGACAAGCTTTTGAGTTTGATGTAATCCAATACTAGTATTTTTCATATATGTCATTTGACTCTCTTGCCTTGTGAATTTAAGTTTTTTATAATGCATCCCTGCATTTTTATTAAAAGTATATAATATTTTTAAGAAAAAAGCAATAAAATAAAAAAAAATCTCGAAATAATGTAGTCACAAAGAGAATTCATCTCCTAAATATATTTTTTTAACATCTTCATTATTAGCTAATTCTTCGGCTTTACCAAAAAATCTGATTGATCCTTCTGCTAGAATGTATGCTCTATCTGTAATACGTAAGGTTTCTCTAGCGCTATGATCTGTTATAAGTATGCCAATATCCTTCTGCTTCAGTTTGACTATAATTCTTTGTATTTCTTGAACTGCGATTGGATCGACTCCAGCAAAAGGTTCATCTAACAGTAAAAAAGCTGGCTTTGAGGCTAAGGCTCGGGCTATTTCGGTTCTTCTTCTTTCACCTCCGGAAAGCGCGTATCCCTGAGATTTTCTGATATGAGTAATGTCAAGTTCTTCCAATAACTCTTCAAGTTGTTCTTTTTTCTCATTTTTAGTTATTTTTTGAATTTCTAATATAGATAGAATATTTTCTTCAACAGTTAATTTTCTAAATATTGAAGCTTCTTGTGCGAGATAACCGATACCTAATTTTGATCTTTTATACATTGGATATTTTGTAATTTCCATATCATCTAAAAAAATTTTGCCTTCATCAGGTAAAACAAGGCCAACTACCATATAAAAACTGGTTGTTTTCCCCGCACCATTTGGGCCTAAGAGACCAACCACTTCTCCTTTTAGCATGTTAAAGGAGACACCTTTAACCACCTGTCTTTTTTTATAGGATTTTTTAATATTTTCAATTGTTAATTTTGCCATTGCTATTCTGTTTTAATTTGTCCTTTCTTTATTCCAATAAGTTTTATTTTTTTACTTTTTGTATTTAATATTATTTTTTTAGCTCTTGTGACATTATCCGCTTCTACTAAAGTAGCATCTCCGGTAACGACTAACTGATTGTTTTTTTCTTTATATTTTGCCCACTCTCCATAAATAATCTTCTTTTTTTGTACTATTTTTACATCACCTGAGGCGATAGATATTTTTTCTTTTCTAAAGCTTTCTATTACTTCAGCATAAACGGTGAATTCATCTCTTTTATGAATGAATATTGGATTTTTTTCTGCTTTGACATAGTCTTTATCTTGATCGAAAAAAAGGTAATCCCCCGTTATTTCTATCTCATCTTCATGAT
>JBNKEN010000017.1:0-3889 GCA_050288805.1 Pseudoalteromonas sp. | reverse complement strand
GTTTCGAAGAAAACGAAATCAAACTGGCTGCACTGACAGACAACCTGTCCAAGCGCATGGGTTCGCTGAAAGAACTGTTCGGCGTGCTGCAGCAGGTCGCCGGGGACACCAGCAATAAGTTTGCAACCTCCAACGTCTCGGCCGATATACCCGGGCGCGGTCGGTTTATGGACGACCTGGCGCAAAAGATGGGGTCGAGTTCCAAGCTGGCCTCTATCGAAGACATCGAGAAGGTGTGGTTTGAACTGCAACGCGAAATGACCGAGCAGGGTAAGGTCAAACGCTTCAACGCGGATGTGATTGTCGAAGGCGGCAATAAGGCGAACAAGGAAGTGGTTCGCGTCGGAGCATTCAACCTGATTGCCGACGGTAAGTACCTAAGCTACAACCCGGCAACCAACACGCTGTCCGAACTGACTCGCCAGCCTTCAAGCCGCTTTACCGCGTCAGCCGCCGATCTTCAGGGGGCACACAACGGCACGGTTGATTTTGCACTGGATCCCACCGGCGGTTCCATCCTTGGCCTTCTGGTCCAGGCGCCGAGCACCGAAGAGCGTGTTCATCAGGGCGGCCCGGTAGGCTATGTGATCTTGGCCGTCGGCGTCATCGCCCTGTTAATCGCCCTTGAGCGTTTTATTTCGCTGATGCTGATGGGCAGTAAAATAAATCGCCAGCTGAAAGACAACACGCCGCGCGAAGACAACCCGCTTGGCCGCGTGATGAAGGTTAAAGAGCAGTACCCGAATGTCGCCTACGACACCCTGGAACTGAAACTGAGCGAAGCAATTTTGCGTGAGATGCCAAAGATCACCCGCAACCTGACGCTTATCAAGATCATTTCCGTCGTTGCGCCGCTGCTGGGTCTGTTGGGTACGGTCACCGGGATGATCAATACCTTCCAGGCCATAACCCTGTTCGGTACCGGCGACCCCAAACTGATGGCCGGCGGTATCTCAACCGCACTGGTTACCACGGTGCAGGGCCTTATTGTCGCTATCCCGACCGTATTCCTTTACACCCTGCTGAACACCCGTTCTCGCAACCTGTTGCTTATCCTGCAAGAGCAAAGCGCAGGCCTGGTCGCAGAGCGCAGCGAAAAGGGAGCGTAAGCCGTGGTTATCCTGAATGACTCGGTCAACGCCATTCGCGATTTCCTCGATACCGGGGGCCCCGTGCTCCTGGTTATCGGGGTCCTGATCTTCGCCATGTGGTTGTTGATCCTGGAACGCTTTATTTACCTGTGGGGCGGATACCGTCCTTATCAGCGCAGCGTTCGCGACAACTGGGCGGGCCGCGCCGAGCGCAACAGCTGGGAAGCGACGCAAATTCGGGAACTGTGGATTTCACGCGCCGGCATGCAGCTCAACGCAAACCTCCCGCTGATCAATGTGATGGTGGCCTTGTGTCCGCTGCTCGGACTGCTCGGTACGGTGACCGGGATGATCGAGGTATTCGACGTCATGGCCATCAGCGGAACCGGCAGTGCACGCTCCATGGCGTCCGGTGTATCCAAGGCCACTATCCCGACGATGGCGGGCATGGTGGGGGCGTTGTCCGGCGTATTCGCGTCGACCTATCTGCAGCGCCGCGCCAAGCGTGAAGTCGAAATGTTAGAAGACAAACTGTTGCTCGACCACTGATCGGGCAATCGCCAGAGATATCGCCGTGCGGCTTCGGCCAGGCGGCAAGGAGAACTTAAAATGAGAGCGCCACTAGCCAAGGTATTCCAGGAAGAGGAAGCCGAAGAAATTAACATGACCCCGATGCTCGACGTGGTCTTCATCATGCTGATCTTCTTCATCGTGACCGCGTCCTTCGTGAAGGAAGCCGGTATCGATGTTAACCGTCCGGAAGCGGCGACAGCGGTGAAAAAGGAACGGGCCAGCATATTGGTTGCCATCTCCGACAAGGGAGAGATCTGGATCAACAAGCGTCAGGTAGACGTCCGCGCGGTGCAGGCCAATATCGAACGCCTGAAAGCGGAAAACCCGCAGGGCAGCGTGGTGATCCAGGCCGATAAAAAGGCCACCACAGACACCCTGATCAAGGTGATGGATGCAGCCCGTGCTGCCGGTGTATTCGACGTGTCCATCGCGGCGCAGGAAGCATAAGGGCCGAGGGATGCGATACCTAGTAGCACTTGTCATCGCCGGGGTCATTACCTTCATGCTGTTTCTCGGCATGCAGGCGCTGATCATCGGCGGTGAAGGACAAATGAGCGAGCCGGTAAAGGGGAACGTGCTTGATTTCGTCCGTCTGAAACAAGATGAGACGGTACAGAAAAAAGAGCGCAAACCGCAAAAACCGCCACAGCCGAAAGAACCGCCTCCGCCGATGGAGTCGCCCAGCGTGCAGAGCTCTAATCCGAATGTCGGTAACGCGGGCTTTGATTTCAGCGCCGATGTCAGCGCCGATGTCAGCCTCTCCGGTGGTCTGGCGCTTGAATCGAGCGACGGCGAATACCTGCCTATCGTCAAGGTTGCGCCGGTTTACCCGCGCCGAGCCTTGTCACGGGGGATTGAAGGGTTTGTGATCGTGGAATTTACCGTAACCAAGCAGGGCACGGTGCGCGATCCCGTGGTGATCCAGGCCGAGCCTGCGGATATCTTCGATCGTGCGGCCATGGATGCGGCCCTAAAGTTTAAATACAAGCCCCGGGTCGTCAACGGCGAAGCGGCGGAAGTTTCCGGGGTCCAGAACAAAATTACGTTTCAAATCAGCGGCTAACTTCGGTTAGCCCATGAAACCTGCGACAGAGTGAGAACAGACAATGAAACGCGTTAATATCGCCTTGATTTGTACGGCTTCCTTTATAGGCGGCCTCGCATTACCGAGTATTATCAGCCTGCTCCCCGGCGTCGAGCTGGCAACGGCCTATGGCGCCGAAAAGGCCGGGCAAAAAACCAAACGGGTACCGGCCCTTCGGGAAAAGGTTTATTCCCAGCTGGCGCGCGCCCAGAAGCTCGCCGACGACGGCGACAGCGCTGCCGGCCTTCAGGTGCTCGACACCATCAAGGAACGCGCCGCAAGCATGAACGACTATGAAGTCGCCATGATGTACAACTTCTACGGTTTCATCTATTACAACGACAATAAGCTGCCGGAGGCGATAGCGGCGTTTAAAAACGTGGTGGCGACGGATGCCATTCCCGAATCGCTGCGTCTTTCAACGACCTTCAGCCTGGCCCAACTGGCGATGGCGAACGAAGACTACCGCGCGGTCATAGGCTATCTCGACAAATGGGAAAAGCTCAATACCAAACCCGTTGTCGACACCTATTACGTGCTGAAGTCGCAAGCCTACTACCAGATGAAGGATTACCAGAAGGCCCTTGCGAGCATTAACACTGCGATTAACCTCAGCGAATCCAAGGGCGAAGCGGCAAAGGAAAACTGGCTCATTCTCCAACGCGCGCTTTACTACGCGATGAATAAGCCGGCGCAGGTGACAGCCGTATTGGAAAAGCTGGTTAAACATTACAGCAAGGCCGAATATTGGGTTCAGCTCGCCGGCATGTATGGTGAAACAGGAAAAGAAAAAGAGCAGCTGGCGATTTTGGAAGCGGCTAAGCAGCAGGGTTTTATCGAAGGTAAAAATGTGGTGCGTAACCTCGCCCAGGTTTACCTGTTCAACGGTCTCGCGTTTAAGGCCGCGGACCTCATGCAGAGCGCTGTCAAAAACGGTGTATTGGAAGATAACGCGAAGAACAACGCCTTTATCGCCGAGGCCTATGTACAGGCCCGTGAAGACGAAAAGTCGGTGCCTTATTTCATCGCTGCTGCCAAGCAGTCAAGGGACGGGCAATACGATCTGCGCCTCGCGGAGGTGTATATTAACCTCGAGCACTACGGCGATGCCGGTAACGCGGCCATGACGGCGCTTGAAAAG
>JBNKEN010000016.1:0-2324 GCA_050288805.1 Pseudoalteromonas sp. | reverse complement strand
AAGTAAATATTTTTAAATATCCCCATATCCGTTTCAGCGAGGCGAATACGCGGCGCCAGTTCGCCGTAGGTTTCAACCGTGCCGTCTTTTGATTCCAGACGGTCGAAAAACATAAAGTGATCACCCCAACTGGTACACAAGGCATATTCAAGGGTAAACACTTCCCGTTGATTGTCACCCACCTGGTAATCGCTGCCGTTCAGGTAGGTGATGCTGTAATCAGACCAGTTCGTCTTGGCCTGGGTGGAAAATGACGCGCTTGCCAGCCCCAACATCAGCGCGGTGGCGGTTTTAGCCTTTAGAAACATCTGAGATTCCTTACGTATATAAAAATGTTGTTATCATGTCATGCGTGTGATGGCATATCCGTTTTCCGATTCGTTCCTTTATCCATACACAACATGTTGATTTAAATATTATCTCTGCTTTTTACCTGGCACGCACTCGGTTATACGCCGTATTGTTCCGGTTCATGCCAAAGTCGGCTTTTTTACGGGCAGACACGCCTCAGATGCTAAAATAACGCAGCTTGTCGCTGACCTGTCTGCTCGCCTCTTTCATCTCTTCGCTCTTCTGATTGGATACGGCGACAATCGCCCCGTTTTGCTCAACCAGGCTTTTTACTTCGTGCATGTTGTTGCTGATATCCAGCACCACGGCGCTTTGTTCTTCTGCGGCGGTGGCGATTTCGTGAGACTGGTTGTTAACCTCGGTGACCTTAAAGCGGATCTCTTGCGTCAAGCGGTTCGACTCGTCTACCCTCTCGTTCAGCGAACGTGCGATGTCGCTGCTGGCATTCATTTGCTCTGCCGCCCGGTCTCCGGCAGCAATGAGGCTGCTCAGCATGCCTTCAATTTCATTGACGGAATTTTGCGAACGCTGCGCCAGCCCCCGTACCTCATCGGCAACAACCGCAAAACCGCGCCCCTGTTCACCGGCCCGGGCCGCTTCGATGGCGGCATTGAGTGCCAGCAGGTTGGTTTGCTCCGAAATTCCCCTGATCACCTCAAGGATCTTCTCGATGTTCCCGGTTTCAATCTTAAGATTACTCACCGTCTGCGCCGTATCGATAAGGGAATCGAGCAAGACATGGATCTCTTCCACCGACTTCTGTGAAGCCGCCAGGCTCTCCCCGGTCAGCTCGTGGATCTCGCCCGCGGCCGTCGCCGTTTGGGTGATGTTCTGTGCTATGTTCTGGCTGGTCAGCGACATTTCCTCTACCGCCGCCGCAATCACATTGGTGTTATCCGTCACGCCGTCCGACGCCATTCTAACCTGGTTGTTGTAAGTAAGTACTTCATCACTGTTATCCGCGACCAAGAGGCTGGCACCCTGAATTCCCTGAATGGTTTCCCGCAAGCGGACAATGGTGTTGTTGATAGACTCGGACAGGTCATAGATTTCGTCCCGCTCCGTCACCTTGGAAACCGTATTTAATTTCCCCTCGGACAACCTGAGCGCGGCATCCCTGACCTCCTTAACACCGTTGCTGATCCCTCGGGCTATCAAGTGGCTCAGCCCCAAAGACGTTACCAGCGCAACCAGCAGGCCGATATAAAAGACGTAACCGGCCATGTCGATGGCGTCGTTAATATCCTGTTCCGTATCGTTGGCAACCGTATCGACAAGCTGCTTAAAGCGATCGAAGAAACCGACCAGCTTGGTATAGCTGTCCATAAACGCCTTAAATACGGGGAAAGGCGCCTTGTGATCGGCGGCGTTCTGCATTGCAGCAACAAAGGTTTCCGCCTTAGCCTGAAAATCTTTGACCAGCAGATTCAGCTCGTTAAGGCGCTCAGGATCGCCGGCAAATGAGCTGTCGATTTCAGACAGCAACCTCGGCGTTTTATCGCGATTGGCGGCGATAACGTCGAGATAACCGCGGGTCTGATCGGTCAGGTTCAGCAGGTAACTGATCTGTAAGCCGCGAATATTCACCATGGAATCTACCTGCACTTCCTTGATCCGCTCGAACTGGCTTGAGGCCTGGTAGCCATTGCGATAAAACTTTTCGAAGCCCTCGGCAATCTGCCCGCTGAATGCCTGAATCACCAGGAGCGCCAGGGTAAATAACGCCACTATGGTCAACGACAGGGCCTGTAATTTTCTGAGTATCGTCCAGTGCATATGAATCCGCTTAAAATTAACAACATCCACTAAGGCTAAAGAAAAGGGTTGCCATTTTTATCGTATTTTTCAGGATAATAGAGCAAATCTATCCGCAATGCCGGGTACACAGTTAAAATTTACATGTTTGCTGCGCGGGACTTAAAGAAGGAACGGTGCACGGCATCTGGGGAATTGATTGGCTTAAGAAAAGATAG
>JBNKEN010000015.1:0-11713 GCA_050288805.1 Pseudoalteromonas sp. | reverse complement strand
AACAGCGCTTAACTCGCATGATTTAGCAGGGCCTTCAGTTTGGCGGGGCGAACCGGTTTGCTGAGATAGTGAATATCCAGCGCCTTGGCCCTGGCCTTGAGTTCGTCGTCGCGCACGGCTGTGATAAGCACCGCGGGCACGGGTTTTTGCCAGATCTCCCGAAGGGTTTTGATCAGGGTGATGCCGTCGGTCTGTTCGCCTAATTGGTAGTCCATCAGGATCAGATCCGGCGCCGCGCTTTCCTTGGCGTGGGCCAGCACCTTGTCGACCTCGCTGAAGGCGAGATAGCGGGTTTGCCACTTGTCGAGCAGGCTGCCCATGGCGCGCAGGTTTTCGCTTTCGTCGTCCACCATCACCAGGTTGAGCGACGGGCGGGTCTGGCTGACGGCCTGTGCGGCGGCTTTTTGCTGCACCAGGTTTTCCCTGCCGTAGGGCACCTCCACCTTGAAGCAGCTGCCGTGACCGGGGTAGGAGTGAAACTCCAGGCGCAGCGAGAGCAGTTCGACCATGCGTTTTACCACCCCGAGACCGAGCCCCACGCCCTTGTTGTCGCCCGCCTCGATACGATAGAAGTCGTTGAAAATCTTCGTTTGTTCATGCTCGGAGATGCCGGGGCCGGTGTCCCATACCTCTATGCTGAGGTGATGTTTGCGCCTGCGGCAGGCTATCAGCACCTTGCCGCTGTCGGTGTATTTCACCGCGTTGGACACCAGGTTCTGGATAATGCGGCGCAGGTAGGTGAAATCGCTGTGCACCACCTGGTTGTCCGAGCGTACCTTGAGGCTGAGGCCCTTTTCGCTCGACAGCATGGCGTATTCGGTGGCGAGCGGGCCGAGAATGTCGTCGATGTGAAAGTGACGCGGGGTGGGGCGCATGGCGCCCTGTTCCAGCTTGGCGATTTCGAGTAGCGCCGACATCAGGTGCACCGTGCTGTCGAGGCTGGCGCCGAGTTTTTCCAGGTTGCCGCGGTTCTGCTCGTCGAGGGCGTTTTCATCGATGGCCCCGAGGTAGAGGCGCGCCGCGTTGAGCGGTTGCAGTATGTCGTGACTGGCGAGCGCGAGAAAGCGGGTTTTACTGTCGTTGGCCTGTTCGGCCTCGCGCTTGGCGAGTTTCAGCGCCTGCTCGGTTTCCTCCCGGCTCGCTATCTGAGCCTTGAGATCGCGGTTGATATTGCGGATCTCCTCGGTGCGCGCCTCGATGCGGTTTTCCAGATCCATGTTGATCTCTTCCAGCGCGTTTTGTGTGGCGATGTGGCTGGTGATGTCGGAGAAACTGGTGACAAAGCCGCCGTCCGGCAGCGGGTTGCCTATCATTTCAAACACCTGGCCGTTGCGGCGATGGCGGATAAAATGATGCGAGGTGGCGTTTTTCAGGTGCCGCACGCGCTTGTCGACATGCTGGTCGATTTCGCCGGGGCCGCATTCGCCGCGGCTGGCGTTGAAGCGGATCACCTCCTCGATGGGCTGGCCGACCTGGAGGAAGTTGTCGGGGTAATTGAACATCTCCGCATAGCGCTTGTTCCAGGCCACCATCTTGAGATCCTTGTCGACCACCGAAATGCCGTGGCTGAGGTTTTCCAGCGAGGTGAACAACAGGTTCTGGTTGAAGCGCAGGGCCTGGGTGGTTTCGTCGAAAAAATTCACCACCTCTTCAAACGCCAGCTGTTTGCCGCTTGCCACCGTGTGCACCAGCGCCTGGGCGCTCGACGCGCCGAGCACCCCGGCCAGCGCCCGTTCGCAGTAGGCGATAAACGCCGCGTCGGCGGTGGCCTTGTTGTCGTCTATCTGGTTGGCTAGGGCGTAGTGGTTCAACAGCTGCTTGGAGCGCTGGGCGCCGAGAAAGGTTTGCAGCAGCACCTTGAAGTCGTACACCGTGGCCTGAATGTCGTTGCCGAGGCGGCGCGCGGGTAATACCTGCTCCCTGGGATTGACGAAGGCGGCGGCCTGAATGCGGTCGATCAGGCGCTCCTGGGCGCCGAGGGAAAAGCTGATATAGCAGCCGATATTGGCGAGCAGGGCGATAAGGGAGCCGCGGGTGATCATCGCCTGCTGCTCAAGGCTGTCGAGGGTGCCGGCGGCTTCGAGCACCGGGAACATCAGAAACAGCATCCAGCATACCAGCCCGGCGGTCAGCCCTGCGTAAACGCCGTACGCGTGGCCCTTGCGCCAGTACAGGCCGCCGACGATGGCGGGTAAGAGTTGAGTCACCAGGGAAAACGCCACCAGGCCCATGCTGGCCAGGGTTTCGCCGTGGCCGAACATGCGCTGGTAAAAATACGCCAGCATCAGGATAGCGGCGATGGTAAAACGCCGCACCAGCAATATCTTCGCCTGGTAGCTGCTCGACAGGCGCTTGGCCCTGAACTTGCGGCGCAGCATCAGCGGCAGCACCACGTCGTTGGAGATCATGGTGCTGAGGGTCAGGGTGGCCACCACTATCATGGCGGTGGCGGCAGACAGACCGCCGATAAATACGAAGGTGGTGAGCAGGTCGTGGCCCTGGTTGAACGGCAGCGCCAGCACGAAGCTGTCGGGCGAAAGCTTACCGCCGAGCACCGGATTTATCGCGGCGCTGGCGATCGGCAGGATCATCGCGGCAATCAGGCCGAGGTAGAGCGGAAACGCCCAACGCGCGGTATTGAGGTGCTTTCTGTCCTGGTTGTCGACCACGGTGACGTGGAACTGGCGCGGCAAACAGATAATGGCCGCGGCCGCCATCATGGTCTGGCCGATAAAATTGAAATTGAGCGCGCTGTCGAGGTGCCAGTGATCGAACAGGGTGGTAACGCCGCCGCTGTGCTCGGGCAGGTTCAGCAGGCTGAATCCGGCGAGCAGCGCCACCGCAATCAGCGCCAGCAGCTTGACCAGCGACTCGAACGCCACCGCCAGCATCAGGCCCGAGCGGTATTCGGTAACGTCGACCTTGCGGGTGCCGAAGAAGATCGCAAACAGCGCCATCAGCAGGGTGCCCGCCAGGCCCAGCATGCCGCCGCTGATGCGGTTGTCGTTCTGCAGCAGGGAAAAGCTGCTGGACAGCGCCTTAAGCTGCAGGGCGATATAGGGAATGGTGGCGAGCAGCGCTA
Source organism: Pseudoalteromonas sp. (assembly GCA_050288805.1). GTDB lineage: Bacteria > Pseudomonadota > Gammaproteobacteria > Enterobacterales > Alteromonadaceae > Pseudoalteromonas. Next base: position 8,631 of record JBNKEN010000015.1, on the reverse strand, counting down.
TCAGGGTGACCAGAATCGCCGTCGACTGGCGCTTGCCGTAGCGGGCGGAGATGAAATCGGCGATGGTGGTGATGTTTTGTTTCTTGCTCACCAGCACCAGCTTTTTCAAAAAGCGTTGGCCGAATAAAAACAACAGCGCCGGACCGAGCAGAATAGGCAGGTAGGCCCAGCCGTCGGTGGCGGCGGTGCCGACCGCGCCGTAATAGGTCCAGGAGGTACAGTAGATGCCGAGTGACAGGGCGTACACGAACGGATGATGACTGATGCGCGTGGCCAGCGGGGTGGTTTTGTCGCCCCAGCTGGCAAGCCAGAATAGAAGCCCTATATAGCACAGGGCGGTAAGAATAAGCGCAGCCGTCATGGTGTGTTCTTTGTGGTTGTTGTGCTATCGCCTACCTTACCAGAACCGGGCGATTAGAAAACCCCCGCTGCTACGCAAAAGAACCCGCCGGTTTCATCTATCAAGCTGATATTTAAGCAAATACCGAGCTCTTGTCGCATGCTATTAGACTAATGTAGTAGTGGACTCGTCGGCCTCACGGTCGTGAGCGCTTAAACACGATTGAATACAGGGGATTAGGGGATATCGGTGCGGGGTATTTTATGGCGCCAAGGCAAGTTAACGGTTTGTTACGACTAAGGTCTCAATTCCCAATTGCATTTGTGTTGCTAGAGTGGAAGGTGACGATTAATACAGTCCACTCTCAACAGGGTGTCCTAAGAGGATTTAAACAATGGCTTTTAAAAGTGAAGAACAAGCAAAAGCTTACTGGGCCGAAAACCTCGCCTTGGTATTTAAGTTACTGGCGATCTGGTTTGTGGTGTCGTACGGGTTCGGCATTTTGCTGGTAGACGTACTCAATGAGATACGTTTTTTTGGGTTTAAACTGGGGTTCTGGTTCTCTCAACAGGGTGCCATATACTCCTTTGTTGCTTTGATTTTTGTCTACGTTTTCAAAATGAATGCGTTAGATAAGAAATACGGCGTAGACGAATAAGGAGCAATGTGATGGATGTTCAAACTCTCACCTTTATCATCGTGGGGCTGAGCTTTGCCCTGTATATTGGTATCGCTTTCTGGGCGCGCGCCGGTTCCACGACCGATTTTTATGTCGCCGGTGGCGGCGTACCGCCTCTGGCAAACGGCATGGCCACCGCCGCCGACTGGATGAGTGCGGCCTCGTTTATTTCGATGGCGGGGATCATCTCCTTCGCCGGTTACGACGGCGGCGTGTACCTGATGGGCTGGACCGGCGGTTACGTGCTGCTGGCGCTGTGTCTTGCGCCTTACCTGCGTAAGTTCGGCAAGTTTACCGTGCCCGACTTTATCGGCGATCGCTACTACTCGCAGGCGGCGCGCACCGTGGCCATTATCTGCGCCATCTTTATCTGCTTTACCTATATTGCAGGCCAGATGCGTGGTGTGGGCGTGGTATTCTCGCGTTTCCTTGAGGTGGATATCGAAACCGGTGTTTATATCGGTATGGTGATCGTGTTCTTCTACGCCGTGCTTGGCGGTATGAAGGGCATCACCTATACCCAGGTTGCCCAGTACTGCGTACTGGTATTCGCCTACCTGGTACCCGCTGTCTTTATATCCTTGATGATGACGGGTCACGTGCTGCCGCAAACCGGCTTTGGCGCCACCCTGGCGGACGGTTCGGGTACCTTCCTGCTCGATAAGCTCGACGGCCTCAGCGCCGAACTCGGCTTTGCCCAATACACCGAGGGCTCGAAGAGTATGGTCGACGTGTTCGCCATTACCGCGGCGCTGATGGTGGGTACGGCGGGTCTGCCTCACGTTATCGTACGTTTCTTTACCGTACCGCGCGTTAAGGATACCCGTATTTCTGCGGCCTGGGCGCTGACCTTCATCGCGGTGGTTTATACCACGGCCCCTGCACTGGCTTCATTCGCTCGGGTGAACATGATCGACACCATCAACGGTAAAGACGGTTCGGGCACCCTGTACAGCGAAGCGCCGAGCTGGATCAAGAACTGGGAAAGAACCGGCCTTATCACCTTCAACGACAAGAACGGCGACGGCAAGATGTTCTACTCTGCCGGTAAGATAGACGATCCTGCCAGCAAGAATGAAGTGAAGGTCGACCGTGACATCATGGTACTGGCGACCCCTGAAATTGCCGACCTGCCCGCCTGGGTAATCGCCCTGGTGGCGGCCGGTGGTATCGCGGCGGCGCTGTCGACCACGGCCGGTCTGCTGTTGGTGATTTCGACCTCGGTTTCACACGATCTGCTGAAACGCACCCTGAAGCCGGACATCAGCGACAAGCAGGAACTGCTGGCGGCGCGTCTGTCGGCCATGGTGGCCATCGCCATCTCGGCCTACTTCGGTATCAACCCGCCGGGCTTCGTGGCCTCGGTGGTGGCGTTCGCCTTCGGTCTTGCGGCGGCCAGCTTCTTCCCGGCGATCATCATGGGGATCTTCTCCAAGCGGATGAACAAGGAAGGGGCGATTGCGGGCATGGTGAGCGGTATTACCTTCACCGCCGGCTACATCATCTACTTCAAGTTCGTCAGCCCGGAACTGAACAGTCCTGTTCACTGGATCTTCGGTATCTCGCCCGAGGGTATAGGTATCATAGGTATGCTGATCAACTTCGGTGCGGCTATCCTGGTACAGCGCCTGACCGCCGATACACCTGAGGAAATCAAGGACATGGTGGAAGGGATCCGCAATCCGAAAGGATCAAGCGCGGCTCACGCCCACTGATAAAGGATACTTGCTCCCTGTTAGCCCGGCCATGGCCGGGCTTTTTCCGTACACTACACTGTAAAAGGCATATGCATTTGCCCGTGGAGGATAGATGAGCGTTGAAATCAAGGAAATCAGCCGTTTTGTGGCCGAGCAGATGCCGTTCAGTCAGTTGCCCGAGGCGGCAACCGGCTACTTCGCCCGTCATCTGGAGGTGGTTTATGTGACCCGTGAAAACCAGCACCAGTGGCTCGACAGCAGCAAACCCTGTCTGTTTTTGGTGCGCACCGGCCATTACGATCTGGTGGCGCCGGACGGCGAGCTGGTGACCCGTTTGGGTGAAGGGGATTACTTCGGCTATCCGTCGCTTCTGACCGGCGAACCCGTCCGCAACCGGTTAGAGGTGCAGCGGGAAGGGCTTATCTATGTGCTGGCCGAGGCGGATTTCGATTTTCTGCGCCGCGAGTACAAGCCGTTCGAGCAACATTTCGTGCGCGCCCATGCCAATCGTTTGCTTTCGAGCCAATACCGAAACCGCGGTGAAAACTGGTCGGAACGGAAAATCTCGGAACTGATGGCTCGCCAGGCCGTAACCCTGTCGCCGGATGCCAGCATCCGTCAGTGCGCCGTTGTCATGAACGAACACGGGGTGTCGTCGATTATCGTCACCGAAAACGAGCGTCTCGCCGGTGTGGTGACCGACCGGGATCTGCGCAACCGGGTGCTGGCCGCGGATCTGCCGCCGGGCGAGCCGATATCCCGCATCATGACGGCCAATCCTAAATACATTTTCGACAACAACCGGGTGTTTTCTGCGCTGCACCTGATGCTCAAGCACAATATCCATCACCTGCCGGTGCTGGATGAAAACCACAAACCGGTGGGGATGCTTACCAGCACCGACCTGCTGCGCCAGCAAAAGAGCGACCCGGTACAATTGATCGGCCGCATCTACAAGGCGGTCAACGCGGCGGATCTCCGGCGCCTGGCCAAAGAGGTGCCCGATCTGCTGCATGGTTTTTCCCGTAAGGTGGAAGACATCAGCCTGATCGGCAAGCTGCTGTCGGGGATCACCGACGCACTGACCTCGCGACTGATTGCCCTGTATCAGGAGGAATTCGGCGATGCGCCCGCGCCGTTTTGCTGGATCTGCTTCGGTTCCCAGGCCCGGGAAGAGCAGACCCTGCACTCGGATCAGGACAACGGCCTGGTGCTGGCGGACGGGCTGAGCGAGTCCGAACGGGCCTATTTTGCGGCGATGGGGGAGTATGTCTGCGGCCAGCTTGCCGAATGCGGCATCGCCCCGTGCCCCGGCAATATCATGGCCAGCAACGAGCAGTGCCGCGGCGGTGTGTCCGAGTGGCTGGCTAAATTCGCCGACTGGGTGGAAAAGCCCACGCCGGAGGCCCTGCTCAGCGCCAAGATCTTTTTCGATATCCGATTTATCGACGGTTCGAGCGATCTTTATCGCGCGTTTTCCGAGCGTCTGGCGGGGCTCAACAAAAACCAGCTGTTTTTCGCGGCGCTTGGCGCCGATCTGCAGCGCAGTTCCGTGCCCATCGGGCTGTTTAACCAGTTCAAGCTGGAAACCGACGACAAGCACCACAAGTTCCTCGATCTGAAAAAGCGCGGGGTGGCCATTATCAACGACATAGTGCGGCTTTATGCCCTGAGCAGTGGGCTCCGAAAGGCCAACACCCTGGAACGCCTCGACGGCCTGACCAAGACTCGGGAACTGAGCAAAAGCGACATTTATGATCTCAAGGATTGTTGGCGTTTTCTCACCCAGCTGCGCCTGCGGGGGCAGATGCAGAGCGAGGAGTTGCCTGCCAACAGCATCAACCCCCATGCGTTGACGTCGCTCGAGCGACACCAGCTGAAAGAAGCGTTTTTTTTGGTGCGCCAGGCGCAACAGGCGGCGCTGTTTAAATTCGGCAGGGGCAGCCTCTGACGATGGGATGGTCGAATCTTGTCGCGACATGGCAGGCGTTCAGGCAGCGCAGCCGGGTGCTTGACACGCCCTGGCAGCAGTTACGTTTTCTGGTGCTGGATCTCGAGCTGACCGGGCTCGACCCCAAGTTGCATGAAATCGTGTCCATCGGCTGGGTACCGATTATCGATCAAAGGATTTGCCCTCACGAGGCGGGTTATGTGATCAACCGGGAGGTCAGCGAGCTGGCGCAAAGCCCGGTATTCCACGGCATAGATCACGCAGGGCTGGCCACCGGTGATTCACTGCAATCGGCCTTGGCCGAACTGGCCGGTTTGATGAACAAGAGCGTGCTGGTATTTCACAATGCGCCGATGGATCTGGGATTTTTGCGCCAGGCGTTTAAAAACGGTGACAGCGTACTTCGGCCCGAGGCGGTGATAGACACCCTGCTGATGGAGAAAAAACGGCTGGCGCGCCAGGGCAAGGAAATCGCGTTTGACGACCTGACGCTTGCGGCGTGCCGCGCAAGGTATGGTTTACCGGATTACGACGGCCATAATGCGCTGACCGATGCGCTGGCCACCGCTGAGTTGCTGCTTGCCCAGCTCAATCAAATGAGCAAGGGCAAGCCGGTGGCGCTTAAGGAATGGGTGTAACCCTTATTTCTTTTCCTCGATCAGCGGCAGTTTAGCTTCCTGCCAGCCCAGGTAGTCGCCTTCCAGGTGCAGGATATGGCTGTAACCTTTTTCCTTCAGCAGTTGCTCGGCAATGGCGGCGCGTTTACCCGAACGGCAATGCACCACGATGGGGGCGTCTTTGCCCGGCAGTTCAGCAAGGCGATCGGCCAACTCGGTGTGAGGGATATTCAGCGCGTTTTTCAGGTGGCCGTCGGCAAATTCCTTCGCTGTGCGCACGTCCAGAATAACGTATGGGGCGGCGCTCATTTGGTTGGCCATCAGGGCTTGCTGGCTGATGACAGGTTGTTTGTCAGCCTTGTCGCCGGCCTGCACACCCAGCGGTGCCAGCAGCGCAGCGATTAGAAGTAGCGTATATTTCATATTTTTAACTCGCTTATCAATAGGTTGCACTAGTATAGCCACAGGGTAATCGATTTGCCTAGTATAAAATCGGTCCGTCTTGCGCGTGAACGGGGCAAATTATTCGGGGATTTTTAGGCCATCGGCGCTATAATTCGCGTGTTCGGGCCGCTTTGCTGTTTTGTCGTTTTTCAACCGGCGACTTGATTTCTGACTTAGGTGCTCCCATATCTGCGCCATCAATCGGGTTGCAGATGCGCTGTTTTACGCCGCCGCACGCAGAATGAAGCCCCGAGCCCATTATTTTGTTATAGTATATCAATTCAAACCGCTAACTGGATATGTCGTGGCCGAAGTAAGAGCAAGAGTCCAACTGAATGTTGGCAAACACAGTGATATCCCCGCCGAAATCGTCTCCTTTGCCGGGCTTAAGGATGGTCAGGAGCATGTCGCCCTGGTGTTCAACAAGGCCGATACCGCGCAGGATGTGCCGCTCATTCGTATGCATTCCGAATGCCTGACAGGTGATGTTTTTCACTCTTCGCGCTGTGATTGCGGCGAGCAACTTAACGAATGTATCGAAACCATGCATAAGCAGGGTGGGGTGCTGCTGTATCTTCGCCAGGAAGGGCGGGGCATAGGCCTTTACAATAAAATCGACGCCTATGTGCTGCAATCACAGGGCATGAACACCTACGAGGCGAACAATCATCTGGGCTTCGATGACGACCTGCGCGATTTTTCCGATGCGGTGTTGATGCTGCAGGCGCTGGGTCTTAACCAGGTACGCCTGATGACCAACAACCCACGCAAGCTGAAGGCGCTGCGCGATGCAGGTATCGAGGTGGAGTCCGTGGTGGGCACTCATGCCCATATTAAGGCCGGTGTGGTGGGCAACCAGGCGTACCTGGAAACCAAGATCAAACACGGTGCCCACATGTTGGACATAAAAAAGATTAAAAAGCCGTAAACTTTTGCGCTTTTGCTATATCAAGCAACCAAACGCATCCGTATAATCGGGTGCGTTTTTAGTATTTGATCCAGGTATTTATTTTCCCGACATGGCGATAGAATTACGCATTTTCCCGGCGGCAAGCGGGACAAAATGGTTTAAGGCCGGCTGGATGCTGTTCCGCAGCCAACCCTTTACGTTTATTTTTATGCACCTGTTTATCGGTCTGGTCGGCATGTTGTCTCTCGCCGTGCCCGTACTGCAAATTGCCGCCACCCTGGCGACGCCCTTTCTGACCGCCGGTTTCTACCAGGCGATGCTGACAAAGCAACGGGGCGGACGCATTATGCTGGTCGATATCTTCAAGCCCTTTTCCGCCAAGGGGCGTCGTTTGGGGCTGTTCCGCCTCGGCCTCTATCAGATGGCCGGCGGCATCTTGCTCGCCATGCTGGCGAACATGCTGTTTGCCGATGCCCTTGCCCTGCTGAGCCAACCCGACATCGACCCGCAAACGGCCATGCAACAATTGGCTGAGCGGATCTCGGCCGCCCAGGTCGTCACCTTTGTTGCCGCCCTCGCCATGTATATGATGTTGTTTGCCTATGCAGTGCCGCTGGTGTACTTCGGTCATAACAAGCGTATTCTCGAGGTGCTTAAGGCCAGCCTGATGGCGTTTTTCCACAATATGGGCGCCCTGACGGTGTTTGGCCTCATCGTCGCGGCCCTGATGCTGCTGAGCGCGGGCCTTTCCTTCTTGCCCCTGTTGTTCCTGATGCCGATTTGTTACATTAGCTTTTTCGTTTCCTTCCAGGCGATTTTTATGCCTGAACTGGCCGTAACCGGGGAAGTTCGCCGTGCATCGAGTGATGACGGTGGCCGCTTTGACGCCTGATGGACGACAAAGAAAAGCAGAAACTGAAAAATTATGTGCTTTGGCTGCTGGCCCGGCAGGATTATTCCCGCCGCGAGCTGGAGCGAAAGTTACAGCAAAAAGGGGCGACCGCGGACTTTATCGAGCAACTGCTGGACTGGTGTGAAGAACATGCCTATGTCGATGATGCTCGTTGCGCCGAAAACTTTGTCCGCCGCGGAGTCGCCAAGTTTCATGGAATGAAACGGATACAGGCCGATGCCAGAGCTAAGGGAATCGACAACCGAATGCTGGAAACGGCGTTCCAGGCCCTGGAAATAGACTGGTATCAGCTGGCCGTCGAAGCGTATAATCGGAAGTTCCGAGACGCCGCGACAACCCTCGATTTCAAGGAAAAAGGCAAGCGCATGCGCTACCTGATGTATCGGGGCTTTAATCACGAACAAATAGAATTTGCCATCGCAAACACAGCACTAGACGAGTGAGATTTTCACAATGCAGCACATGACCACCGCAGAAATCAGGCAAAGCTTTCTGGACTACTTTGCCAAGAAACAACACCAGGTTGTTCCGTCCAGTTCACTGATCCCGGGCAACGACCCGACCCTGCTGTTCAACAACGCAGGCATGGTTCAGTTTAAAGACGTCTTCCTCGGCGCAGAAAGCCGTCCTTACAAGCGCGCTGCAAGCTCACAGCGTTGTGTCCGCGCAGGCGGTAAGCACAACGACCTGGAAAACGTAGGTTATACCGCGCGTCACCACACCTTTTTCGAAATGCTGGGTAACTTCAGCTTCGGCGATTACTTCAAGCAGGAAGCCATCGAGTTTGCCTGGGCCTTCCTGACCGAAGAGCTGAAGCTGCCGAAGGAAAAACTTTGGGTGACCGTATTCACCGAAGATGACGAAGCGGCGGATATCTGGATCAACAAGATTGGCGTGTCGCCCGATCGCCTGTCGCGCATCGGCGAGAAAGACAACTTCTGGTCCATGGGTGACACAGGTCCGTGCGGTCCATGTTCCGAGATCTTCTACGATCACGGAGAGGAAATCTGGGGCGGACCTCCGGGCACCCCGGAGGAAGACGGCGACCGTTATATCGAGATCTGGAACCTGGTATTCATG
>JBNKEN010000014.1:0-8371 GCA_050288805.1 Pseudoalteromonas sp. | reverse complement strand
GCTTTTCGGCGGTATAGCGGTTGATCATGGAATCCATGTTGCCCGCGGTGACGCCGAAAAACAGGTTCGGTTTTCCGAGCGCCATAAAGGCGTCTTTGCTCGACCAGTCCGGCTGGGCAATGATGCCGACCCGAAAGCCCTGGGCTTCAAGCACCCGGCCGATCACCGCCATGCCGAAGCTGGGATGATCGACATAGGCATCGCCGGTCACTATGATGATGTCGCAACTGTCCCAGCCGAGGGCGTCCATTTCCTCCCGGGAGGTGGGCAGAAACGGCGCCGTGCCGTAACATTCGGCCCAATATTTAGGGTAGGAAAATAAAGGCCGCTCGGCTTTTAATGCAGTCATAGAAATCACCAGATAAATTCGGGGGCGCGATTATACCCAAGTTTTCCGGCAAATGACATTGATTAAATAACCGTCAACCCGTCATTCGGACGGCTGCGATTTATCCTTGAGGTAGGCTTCCAACTCGTCTACCGGCATAGGTTTGGCATAGAGGAACCCCTGAGCTTCCTGGCACCCCAGCCGTTTCAGGTAGGCGGCCTGCTCCTCGGTTTCAATCCCCTCGGCGATGGTTCTCAGGCCCAGTTTTTTGCCGAGCGCAATGATCAGCGAAGCGATGGCGCCGGCGTCTTCGTCGGGCAGGTCCTTAACGAAGGATCTGTCTATCTTGAGGCGGTTAAGCGGCAGGGTTTGCAAATAACTGAGGGACGAAAAACCGGTGCCGAAATCGTCCAGCGCAATCTCGATACCGAATTCCTTCAGCTCCGTCAGGGTTTCTATCACTCCGCCGAGTTCGTCCATCACCACGCTTTCGGTCACTTCCAGCTCAATCTGGTGCGGACTAATCCCAAAACGCGTCAGGGTTTCCTTGACCTGAGCCGCGTAATTACTGGCCTTAAACTGCGGCACAGATACGTTTACCGCAATATGGATATCGACTCCCAACTGTTGCAATCTGTTTTGCAGCTGACAGGCCTGCTCCAGCACCCATTGGCCTATGATGCCGATAAGGCCGGCATCCTCGGCAAGAGGGACAAATACCGCGGGAGAAATATAGTTGCCGTTACCCGAGGGCCAGCGCAACAAGGCTTCGCAGCCGATCACCTCAAGGGTATCGAGATCCAGCTGCGGCTGATACCAGACCTGTAACTTCCCTTCCTCGAAATCGGTGCGCAGCTGGCGGATCACGCCGAGACGCCAGGTCATCTGTTCTTCCATATCCGGGGTATAGGTGCAGTAATTGCTCTGCTTGAGTTTCTTCGCCTGGTTTAGGGCAATATAGGCCAGCTTGATGGTATCAAGTCCCGACGCCTTAAAATCGGCCTGCTCACACATGCCGATAAAGAAATCAACCGGCAGCAAATGTTCACCCGCCTGAAAGGGGGTGCTCAGCATCTCATTAAACAAGTCGATATCGAGCTGATGAATCGGCACCAGCAGCGCAAATACGTCGGCGCCGATGCGGGCCAATATTTCGCTTTCCGGCACTTCCTGTTGCAGCCTGTGCGCTACGGCCTGGAGCAGGCAATTGCCGATATCCTGTCCCAAACCGTTATTGATATCGGAAAAGTGCGCAATATCCAACAGCATCAGGCACAGTTGGTTCTGGGCGTTGGCATAATCGCTGAGGCATTCGACAAAGGCGCTGCGATTGGCAAGCCCTGTCAGGGTGTCCTTATAAGCAACGTCCCGCAAGCGGTTGAACAGCTGAACATTGTCCAAACCCACACTGACGTTGGTCAGAAACAGATCAATAAATTGCCGTTGCCCGGGCTCCACCTCGGCGGCACATTCGAGATAGATGGCCGCCTTACGGTTTTTTCCCTTCACCAACAGGGTCAGATCCAGCGGGGTAAACTGATGCTCGCCGCTTTTCAGGCACGCCTTAACCTGGCTGATAACACGACCGTCGTCGAGCTGCTCCAGCCCGATGCCCGGTTCATTGAAAAACTGGCGGGAACCGCCGTAAACGTAGAGCTTTCCGCTGTCATCCAGCGTACCGCACATGATGCCCAGCGGTTCACAGTCCATAATATTGGCAAGCTGGGTAACTACGCTTTCGGCAAAGCCCGAGAGTTTAGTGATCCCCAAAATCGCCTCCGAGGCGTACAACACATCTTCCAGCGCCTTGGTTTGCGCCGCCATCTGGCAGAATTGCTGGTATGAACGAAGGGCCGTAACCAGACAGGTCAACAACTTGGAGCGGGTAAGCTCCGTCTTGGTCTTGTAATCGTTAATGTCGTATTTACGGATCACCTCTTCTTCCGGCGCATGACCCGGCTGACCGGTGCGTAAAATAATCCGCACGTTGTGGTTTTCAAGCTCTTCACGAACCTTTTTGACCACCACCAAACCGGCATCGTCGGTTTCCATCACCACGTCGAGCAACACCACGGCGATATCCGGATGAGCTATCAGATAATCGACCGCCTCCTGGCCGGAATAGGCATGATGAAAACGCAGGGTACGCTGCCACAGTTCAACACCGGACAGGGCCAGTTTGGTCACCGAATGAATTTCGGGATCATCATCAACGATCAAAATATCCCAAAACGAATCAGGTTCAGGCTGTTGTTCGTTTTCGTCTTCCTTGAGGAACAGATAATCCTCATTCTCTGGAGGCATGAATTCCCCTTCGTATTTCATGTTCAGCACATTCCCGACTGTTACCACCCGATAAGAAGTTTCCCACTTCTTTCACAATACCAGTAATATGATACAGTTAAGTTAATCCTAGCAAAGTATAGTCGAATCTGGCAGCCTTCGTAGAGTTGTCTCTCATTGATCCGCACAGAGTCGAGGTTGGCATGCATATCCTGGCAAAATTGATAAAAATATTCGCCCTGTTGCTGCTATGCATTCTACTGGTAGGCTTGATATTGCCACAGCATTATCAGGTGCGTAAACAACAAGAATTCAGTGCCGAACTTCCCGTCGTCAAGGCGCAACTGAACGACCTTAATCTCTGGGCCGGTTGGTTTCCATGGCGACAGATCGATCCCTCAATTCGTATCGAGATTATCCCCCCGGGCCAGGGAGTCGGCGCCCACCTGAACTGGCAGGCCGACTCTCACTACGGTGAACTGACCGTCACAGAAAGCACGCCTACAACGCTCGGATTTAATCTGTTGATCCAGGGCTCGCATATCGCCTACGGCGATTTCAGGCTCAGCCGGGAATACGACAAGGTACTGGTTGAGGTGACCCTCGAGGGGGAAGTGGCAACACCGGTTGTCGGCGGTTATCTCGCGCAACTGGGTAAAATGGTGGTGGCCAACGCCCTGAGTTCGGGGTTAAATAACCTTAAAACTCGGGCACAAATGGGATCCGTCTCTGCGAATGAAAAATACTCCTCCGGCAGCCAGAACTAAACTGGCCATGATGATCCAGCAAAAGCTGGGTTACGGCATCAGAAAAAACCCGCGCAGAAGTGGCCAGGACGAGGCCTATGGCCCGCAAAGCCCGGTAAAACCCGACTATGAATTCGATCATGAGTCCACGCTGGAAGAGCGAGCGGAAAAGCGCGAACGCCTGCTGAAACTACGCCAACAATATAATATTGAAAGCATCATGACGCTGGCCATGCACTATTGCCCGGATGTCGCCAATGAAGGCCAGCCCGACCCGGATTGGGTGGAGCGTTTCATCAACCTCGCGGAAGACACCTCAAATCACTCGATGCAGCAGCTGTGGGCCAAGATCCTGGCCGGCGAAACCATGCAGCCGGGCACCTTCAGCATCAAAAGCCTGCAAACCCTGAAACAGATGACCCAGCGCGAGGCCGATGCGCTGCAAAAAGCCACCGCCCTGTGCGGCTATAACGATCAGGATCACAGCAATCTGATCCTGCTCGGTTATTACCGTCGCCCGACCCTGTTCGAACTGCTGCGCAAAAGCAGTAACGAGCAAATAAACTTAAGCCGTGCAGGTCTGGGATTTCCGCAGATCCTGACCTTGATGGACACCGCCCTGCTGTACCGCAAGGAGATTGAATCTGCGCCGTTTAAACATGGGCAGGAACTGAAGATCCGCTATATGGGGCAAAACCTGCTGTTGAAGGCCAAAACCAGTGACCTGGTGCTTAGTTATTACAAGTTCACCCAGACCGGCGATGAGCTGCGCAAGCTGATCCGCCGCCCGCTTAACCGCAGCTATCAACAGTTGGTCAGCAGCGCCCTGCAAAGGGATTTCGAGGTAAGTTGGCAACCGACCTGAGCCGGTTGCCGAAAGGAATTAAAAGTGGATCTGCACACCGGCAAAGGGGCCAGACATATCAAGATCCGTGCTGATGTTGTCGATGTCATCCAGCTCTATCACCATGGAGCGATAGCCCAGCTTAACGTCCACGTCTACCGCCACGTTATCAACAACCGCATACATCACACCCAGCTGGTAGTCGTGGATCTTGCTGTCGTCGATGGCCAGCATGCTGCCCTCGGCAAACACGCTGAAACCGGTAAACGGCAATCCGATTTCCACGGCGCCGTACACCAGAGGAACATACCCGGAAAAATCGACCTTGCCGCTGACGGTATTGGCCTCGTCATTCACCCTGACGTCGCCGCTGAAATGCTTGGCGTTCAGGCCCAGATCGATTGACACCAGGTCGTTGTCGAAAATTTCGTAGTACAGTACGTAATCGGTATGCGACAGATCACTGATGCTGTTAACGCGCGTGCCCTGGCTGTAGGTATCACCGTCGAAGGTAAAATCCTGGGTCAGGGTTTGCTGGCCGTTAAGGGTCAGATCCGTATAGCGGATCTTAACGTTCGGGATCAACGGCACCGGATGCTCCAGCGCTATCCAGTAATTCAGGTTTGTTTCGTTGTCGAAATCAAACTGCTGCAGTGAGCCGTTGTTGGCAAGGCTACCATCATTGTTGCTAAACCAGGCATCGGCGCCGGCATACAACCCCAACACGGTATCGGCTTGCGCCACGGGTGCGGTGACCGCCAACGACAGCATCGCCGCCAGACAATATTTTTTCATTTTTTATCCTTGCGCTAATAATTCACTGAGTTCGATCAGGGCCGCATTGGCCCGGGAAATATAATTGGCCATCACCAACGAGTGGTTGGCAACAAAGCCGAAACCGCTGCCGTTGAGGATCATCGGGCTCCAGACCGTTTCCTGGGTCGCCTCCAGCTCACGGATGATCTGTTGCAGACTCACCTTGGCGTTTTTCTTTTCCAGCACATCGTTAAAGTCGTATTCCACGGCTTTCAGGAAATGCAGCAACGCCCAGCTGGCGCCGCGGGATTCATAGAACACATCGTCGATCTGCCACCAGGAGGTTTTGATCTGGTTTTGGCTCGGCGCATAGGTCGCCTGGTGAGCCGCGCTGTCACCGGCCAGATCCGTATTCAAACGTTCCTGCCCGACACTGGCACTGAGGCGCTGACTCAGGCTGCCGAGGCGTTTCTCTGCTTCCTTAAGCCAACCGCGCAGATTGTCGGCGCGGGCATAAAACTGGCTGTTCGGATCCGTCTGGTCTGCTATCTGCTTGCGGTACAGTATCAGTTGCTCGATACCCTTTTGGTATTCGCCTTCGGCGCTTGGCCAGGCCCAGGCGGTCGAGCTGATGTTAAATTGCGGTTGGGCCTTTTTCAGCGCCGGATGCTCGGTCGACTGCGACTGGGACCGGCTGAAATCCTTGCGCATGGAAAGCGCCAGATCGCGCACCATTTCCAAAGCGCCGTACTCCCAGGCCGGCATATTGTCCATCATCACACCGGGCGGCAAAATATCGTTGGACAGGTAACCGCCGGGTTTGTCCAGCAGGGTGGCAGCCACCTCAATCAGGGTGTTTGTGGTGACGTAACCGGTCACCAGGGATTCCTGCTGCTCCGCGGCTCCGGTTTTAGCCCTTTCCACCACATCGAAATGATCCGGTTCAAAGCTCCAATAAACCGCCAACAGATAAACGCTCAACAGCACGGCCAGTAATCCGGCCGTTATTTTTCCCTTGTGTTGCAACATAGCTCCTCCTAGTGATGATGCTGATGCGATGGGGCTTCCTTCTCCGCCTGCTGCTCGATACTCACGACGTCTGCCATGGTCGATGCACTGTCTGCGTTTTTAAAGTGCAGGGTTAATTTCAGCTTTTGCCCGGCCTTCAGCTTGCTTTGCGGATCAAACAACATCAGGTGATAGCCGCCGGGCTGGAACACCAACGAATCGTGCCCCTTGATGGCCACTTCCGGCACCTTCACCATTTTCATCATGCCGTCGACATGGCTGTGCTTGTGTATCTCGACGCGGCCAATCTGCTCGACACTGGCTGCGGTCAGGACGAGCGCCTTATCGCCTTTGTTTTCGATGGAAAAATAGGCCGCGCTGGAAGGGGCCGCCGGTAAAAATTCGCGCACCAGGGCGTCCGATATCGTCACCTCGGCGGTTTGCGAAAAAGCCGAAAAAGCGGCCAGAAAAGGGAGTGTCAGCAAGAGTGATTTCAGCATATCCGTGTTCCGATTAAATGAAGCGTTTCAAGTATACAACTAATCGGGCCGGTGAACAGCCCGAACTTCCGGCTAGGTTTTTGATATCAATATACTAAACCCGATTTAAACGGTTCATTAACGGTCTGCGTCAAGGCTCATCGGCGCTCGCCTCCCCCCACAGATAGCAAAAACAATCCCTCTTAGAAATCAAGACATTAAACAGCGATAGGGAGTGAGTTCTTTTGCCTGCTCAATATTTTATAAATCAAATAACCGCCTGCAACCGGCCTAGCAGTTGCAGGTCCTGTTATCACCGCGGCGCGCGAGCCATACAACCGCAACCAGCAGTACCAGAAAGGGCCAGCTCAACAAGCCGCCACCGATAAGGCATAACAGTACTGTCACACCGATGGCCAGCGCAACAGCGGCAAAGATGCCAAGGGCGAACAAAGCAACCCCGAGCACGGTAATAATCGCCACCACAATGGCCGCCAGAAATTCCATTGCAACCCAACTGTCATCCACCAGCCAGAGGCTGAGTTCCATACCGTTCCAGTGTCCGAACGGGTGGAACCCGGTACTCAACAACCAAAATGCCAGACAAATAAAAATCAGCGTTTTCATCATGTTTCTCCGATTACCAGTAGCGCTCCGGCAGCAGTAAATGGGCCAGAAGATAGGCCACCATTACCGCCACGGGAAACGTCAGGAACACAACGATAGCGACCAGACGCGTCAGCCAGACGGGCAGTTCATAGCGGCGGGCGAATCCGGCGCAAACGCCGGACAGCTTTTTGTTACCCGCATCGCGATACCAGGATTGCGTGTGCGTTTTCATGGTTTCCCCCTTACGCCGTTTTCTTGAATTTAGCCTTCAGCTCGGCCAGTTCTTTGTCTAGCTCTTCGTCACGGGCCAGTTGTTCTATCTGCTGCCCCAGCGAATGCTCATGCCCGAGCTCATAGGATTCAACCTGGGCTTCAACGCGCTCGACCTTACGTTCGATCATTTCAAAGCGTGCCATGGCCTGATCGATTTTTTCGCTGTGACACTGGGTATTGACCTTGAGTCGAGTCGCAGCCACCTTGTGTCTTTGCATCAGGGCGCTCTGCTTGGCCTTTGCTTCATTCAGCTTGCCTTGCAGCCTGCCGATATCCAGGCTCAGCTTTTCCACCGCCTGATCGACCCGGTTCAGTTCCTCATTCAGTGCGGAAGCCTGTTGCAGCAAAGCATTTTTCTGCTCAAGCGCCGCCTTGGCCAAATCGTCACGCTCTTTACTGACGGCCAGTTCAGCCTTGTGATGCCACTCACCGGCCAGTTTTTCCAGCTCGCCCTGGCGGCGACGCAGTCCCTTTTGCTCCGCGAGATAACCCGCCGAAACGCTACGCACTTCCACCAGCGCTTCTTCCATTTCCTGGATCATCAGCCTTAGCAGTTTTTCCGGGTCTTCCGCCTTGTCCAAGATGGAAACCAGGTTCGATTGAATGATGTCGTTAATGCGGTTAAACACACCCATGGTATTACTCCTGTTGATCTTATTGATTGTTGTAGCTGCTGTTCCAAATCTTGTGCCAGTTCAATGCATCCACGTAACAAACTGATAAATAAGGGAAAATAAAAACAAACATTGACGACAGGAATTAACGCAATTCACTATTAGGTTAAATTAACCAACTGATTTAGTGTTTTTGACCAACCTAAGAAAAGGCGCCTCACTTGCCTAATCGGGTCATACAACCAAGGGGGATCGGGAAAGGAAAACAAAAAAACCGGCATCAAAGCCGGTTTTTTAGAAGGTATTCCCGCGGTTTCAGGAAACGAATTGCAGCGCCTGTTCCATGGTCTCTACATTGGCTTCCTTGCGGTGACCGCTTTCAGACAGGTGGCGACGGAATCCACGCGCCCCCGGCATACCTTGGAAAATTC
>JBNKEN010000013.1:0-2401 GCA_050288805.1 Pseudoalteromonas sp. | reverse complement strand
TCAGACGCTTAGTCTTCGTCGATTGAGTTTTCGTAGCCTTCTGCGTCAAGCAGGTTTTCCAGCTCTGACTCGTCTGAAGGCTTGATGCGGAATAACCAGCCGTCGCCATACGGGTCGTTGTTGACGGTTTCCGGGGCGTCTTCCAGCTCTTCGTTAATAGCTACGATCTCACCGCCGATAGGGGCATAGATGTCAGAAGCGGCCTTTACAGACTCGGCAACGGCGCAGTCTTCGCCGGCGTCAACTTCGTCACCTACCTCTGGCAGTTCTACGAATACCATGTCACCAAGCAGCTCCTGAGCGTGGTCGGTGATACCTACGGTGTATGTACCGTCGCCTTCAGCGCGTACCCACTCGTGAGAAGAAGCATATTTTAAATCGCTTGGAATGTTGCTCATTATTGTGTTCCTTAGATCTGGTTATAGTGGCCTAATACTTATAGTACTAAGCCTGATTTTTTTAAATAACTTTCTTACCTTGACGCACAAAGCAAGGCTTGACAACCTTTACGTCAACCAATTTTTTGCGCATCTCAACCTGGGCGGTTTCGCCGGTTGAACGCGGTACGCGTGCCAGCGCAACGCTGTAACCCAGTGTCGGAGAGAAGGTGCCCGAGGTGATCACACCCTCACCGCCTTCAACGATCACTTTCAGACCGGCGCGCAGTACGCCCTTCTCTTCCATTACCAGGCCGACCAGCTTGTCGGTGCTCTGCTCGGCGCGCTGTTTTTCAAGCACGTCGCGGCCGATAAAGTCGCGGTCTGCCGGTTCCCAGGCAATCGTCCAGCCCATGTTTGCGGCCAGCGGAGAAACCGTTTCGTCCATATCCAGACCGTACAGGTTCATGCCCGCTTCAAGACGCAGGGTATCGCGCGCACCAAGACCGGCCGGGGCAACGCCCGCATCCAGCAGCGCCTGCCACAGATCGGCGGCTTGCGCTTCAGGAACCACGATTTCGTAACCGTCTTCACCGGTGTAGCCGGTGGTGGCGATAAACAGGTCGCCGGTCTGCACGCCGAAGAACGGCTTCATGCCTTCAACCGCGGCCTGCTGCTCGGCGGTCAGTACCTTGGCGACTTTTTCTTTGGCATTCGGGCCCTGTACCGCGATCATGCCGAACTCGGGACGCTCGGTAACGGTGACGTCGAAATCGGCAGATACCTTGGCCAGGTGGGCCAGGTCTTTTTCGCGGGTTGCAGAGTTAACAACCAGACGGTAGTCGGTTTCGTCGAAGAAATAGATGATCAGGTCGTCGATCACGCCGCCCTGCTCGTTCAGCATGCCGGTGTAAAGCGCCTTGCCCGGTACGGTCAGCTTGGCAACATCGTTGGCCACCAGCTTACGCAGAAACGCCTGCGCATCATTGCCCTTCACGTCAACGATGGTCATGTGCGACACGTCGAACATACCGGCGTCGGTGCGAACCGCGTGGTGCTCTTCGATCTGCGAGCCGTAGTTGATAGGCATTTCCCAACCGTGGAAATCAACCATTTTGGCGCCAGCTTCTAGGTGCTTGGCATGTAGAACTGTTTTAGAAGTCATAATATTCCTTCACGTTTTTAATAAACCCCGTGTAGCAAGTCAGGGCGTGGCCTCAATACATTGAGGGGGAATAACATGGGCCGCGATTATACCTAAGATATTGCCCGCGGGCATCCAAATTACGTTAACCTGTGTCGTTGCCGACGTGCGCCGGGCTTTGGCCCCGCGCCAATAAAAAATGGCAAGCTGAATGAACGGCTTGCCATTATAAAATGCATTATGCGGCGCGATGCTCGCTGACGGCGAACCCGGCCTGTTGCAGCTGCTGCTGCCATTTTTCCAGCTCGGCGTGTTTGACGATCAGCTGGTACATGCCCGCGCCCTTGTCGCTCTGCACGGTAATAAATACATCGCCGCTTTGCGCGCAGTAACACAGGGCCTCGTCGGCCAGACGCAGGCCGGGAGTCAGATTTAACTGCTCGACCAGCGAATCGAAGGCGTCTTCGCCGCACACCTTGGTGATTGCCAGGTCGCTGCGCTCGACCACGCTGATGTCGTGGCCCTCGGCGCCCTGGTTCAGCCGCGCCAGTACGCTGTCGCGCAGCGATTTTTCCAGCACCAGGCGGAAGGCGTTTTCGGCAAAATAATAAACGCACATGACCCCGGTTTCACTGCCGTGACGCAGGCCCATGCCTTTTGCGGTGAGGCGCACCACATCAAGGCCGAACTCTTGGGCCAAAAACGGCATGGCTTCGCTGCCGCCCAGGTCTACCACGCAGGCGTGCTCAAGCGGCTGCTGACGTTTGGCGCCTGCATCCTCGCCCAGAGCGTGACGAGCAAACATAATAGGGGTAAAGGGCATAGCCAGCCTGTAAAACCAGTTAGAATGGCCGAATTATAGGGCCCGGCCGGGACAACA
>JBNKEN010000012.1:0-1576 GCA_050288805.1 Pseudoalteromonas sp. | reverse complement strand
GCCCGCGAATAAATTCGATCACCGTTTGCGTGGTCATGATATCGAGGCCCGTAGTCGGTTCGTCGAGTATAACGACATCCGGGTTGTGCACCACGGCCCGGGCGATATTGGTTTTTTGTTTCATGCCGGTGCTCAGGTGCTCTGCGCGCTTATCGAGAAAACTGTGCATGTCCAGCATTTCGAACAGTTCGTCGCAGCGCCGCCGTAGCTCGTTTCGCTTCATACCGTGAAGGGTGGCAAAGTACTCGATGTTTTCCTTGGCGGTCAGGCGCCCGTAGAGGCCCGTAGAGCCCGACAAAAAGCCGATGGCACGGCGTCCTGCAAGGGGATTTTTCACCAGATCAATGCCGTTCAGGCGGATCTCGCCGCTATCGGGTTTGAGTGCGGTAGACAGCATCCGCAAAGTGGTTGTCTTGCCGGCGCCGTTCGGCCCGAGCAAGCCAAGTACTTCGCCGGGAGAGCAATGAAATCCGACATCCATGACGGAATGAAAATAGCCGTCGCTTTCCCGCGCATCGAGTTTATCCTCCTGCGGGCCTTTCTTATGGTTTTTACTGAGCTTGAATTTTTTACTAAGCCCCGACACTTTAATCATGAGTTGTTTTCCTTCGCTTTTCCCTGAAGTAATCTTTGTTATTGTAATAGGCAGGATCTTCGTTGCCGCGATACCAACCCGGTACGCCGAGCAGCGGCAACGGCGACATGCTTTTGTTGTCGTTAAGCACTCCCTGCTCGCGTATCATCGCCCAAAGTACCTCATCCAGGTATGCATATTGAGCCGCTAAATCCTTACAAAATATTTCTGAATTTACTTTGATAAATAAAGCCTTGCCGGTGAGGCCCGCGAACGGGCGGGTGAGCATCTCATAGTTTGCATGACCGAACAGGTACGGCCTGATTGTTGCACCCCATTCGCCGCGCCGCGCGATAAATACATCCTCCCAGCGATGGTCACAAAAGGCGGGTTCCCAGCTGTCATCGCTGACGGCCATCACCACTCCGCATTCGTCAAACAGGGTCAGCGCATTGCGGCAACGGCTGCGGTGCTGTTTACCGTGTATTTCAATTTCCTGCATATGCAGCGCGTTTAACAGCGCCTTGGTTCGCGGAAACAGGCGCCAGACGGTCGCTCCGAAAAAGTCGTGCCAATTTTCCAAGCGAGTCGGTATCACGCCTTTTTCAAAGATGATTTCTTCATAATATAGTGACTCGTCGCCGAGGCTGGCATTATCGGTAAACTCCAGTTGTTTGGCGTTTTCGTTCACCGCCGAAAAGCCGTCGTTAAGCCAATCCAGGGAGGGCCAGTCGGTAAAATTTGTCAGCTTAAATAGAACATTAAGATCGTCAAAGGCACCGTGTGCTAAAAATTCGGTGGTCCAAATTGGATAAGGCGTAAAACGTATCATGAAACAACTGCAAGTGTGAAAATTGCTGACAGTTTACCGCAAACGCTGGTTTGATTTAAGCGGACTCTCTATACTGGTCGCGCCTTATAATTAATAAAGTTGAATTATGAAGAAATCCTTTTCTCTTAGCCTGTTGGCCACGGCGCTTATTGCCGGCTGTGCAGCAACAG
>JBNKEN010000011.1:0-2216 GCA_050288805.1 Pseudoalteromonas sp. | reverse complement strand
TCATAGGGGATCTGCGCCAGCATGGGATTCATCGCCCTCAGCTGGCGGTACTCGGCCCCGCGCTTTTCGGCCAATACCAAAAAGGCCACATCAACCATGTCGCCCTGGGGCTTCCAGCCTTCCTCGTGTTTTAACAGTTCTCCTTCGTTGGTCAGTACCCCGCAGCGTACCAGTTCGTCACAACAATCAAGGGGAGCCTCTTCCCCTTCGCTACAGACCTCACCGTGCAGATCCAGTCCTTCGCCGCTTACCCGAAGGGTCTGGCCCGAGCGCAACCACAGGGTCTGAATCGTCATTTCATTGACCGTCAGGGTGCCGGTTTTATCCGACGCAATATAGGTGCATGAGCCGAGCGCCTCGACCGCTACCAGCTTGCGTATTATCACCTTAAGTCTTGCCATGCGCCGCATGCCGATGGCAAGCGCGACGGTAATGGCGGCTGGAAGACCCTCGGGAATGGCGGACACCGCCAACGCTACCGCAAGTAAAAAAACGTGACCCAGTTCGTCGCCGCGCAGCAGCGTAATAAGAAATATCAGGCCTATCAGGATCAATATGGTGTAGGTGATCCTGAGGGTAAAACGCTCTATCCTGACCAGCAGAGGCGGTTTGGTATTTTCAACTTCCACCTCGGTGGCGATTTTGCCGATTTCGGTTTCTGCCCCCGTCGCCTGCACATAGCCCATGCCGCGTCCGCTCATCACAACGGTACCGGCATAACAGGCATCGCTTTTATTGTCCGTTTCGGCGTCGTCGACATCAAGATGCTTTACCGCCGCCATCGACTCGCCGGTTAACATGGATTCGTCGATCTGCAACTCGTGAAGGCTGATAAGTTGAATATCGGCAGGCACCTTATCCCCGGCGACCAACATCACCAGATCCCCCTTGACCAGTTCCCGGGTATTGATTTTTTTCACCTCTCCGCCGCGCACCACCACCGCAAACGAAGGCACCATTTTTCTCAGCGCCTTGGCCGCCTGCTCTGCGGAATACTCCTGAAAGGTGCCGATAACGGCGTTGAGCAACAGCACCAATAAAATAAACGCCGCGTTGGTGGTTTGCCCCAAACCGAATGACACCACCACGGCAGCGAGCAGCACATAAATAAACGGGCTTTTAAACTGACGGACAAACAGGGTGAAAATGCTTGCCGAGACGGGTTCAGGCAGGGCGTTGGGGCCGTCTTTCGACAGCCGTTCGGCGGCCTCTTGCTCGGAAAGATGTGTAGGGTAATTTTGGATCATTGTTATAAGTCTTATTAAAGGGAGCGCCAGCAGAGTAACAATTAAAGTTAACTCATTGTTTTACAGCGTAGACTCAAAAAACCACTCTCTCCAATCGGATCTATACTTGGTTTAAGAAAAATTGATCGGCCACACATGTGTTTCGTCATTTCCTGTTGATACTGATGCTTGCGTTCAGCGCCTGGCCCTCGATGGCAAGAACGACTGTGCCGGAAAACACAGTCCCTGTGGTGGCGATAGAGGGCGCCATAGGCCCCGCAGTCGGCGACTACCTGGTGCGCGAGATAAATCGGGCCAACCAGCAGGCCGCGAAACTGATGATCATTACCCTGGATACGCCCGGCGGCCTCAGCTCCAGCCTGCGAGACATCAACCAGGCCATTTTGGCCTCCAAGGTGCCGCTTGCCTGCCTGGTTCACCCGCAAGGCGCCAGAGCAGCCAGCGCCGGCACCTACATTCTGTATGCCTGCCATATCGCTGCCATGGCGCCAGCCACCACCTTGGGCGCCGCAACCCCGGTCAGTATCACCGCACCGGGTCAGTCACAACCGGAAAAAGGCCAAAACAGCGGTCAGGATGCCATGGAGAAAAAGGTGCTGAACGACGCCATCGCCTATATCCGCTCTCTCGCTCAGCTGCGCGGGCGCAACGCCGAGTGGGCGGAAAAAGCGGTACGTGAAGCCGCCACCCTGACGGCAAAAGAAGCGCTCAAGGAAAATGTCATAGAACTACTGGCAAATTCGCCGGAGGAACTGCTTGGCGATCTCGACGGCCGTTCTATTGAATTACAGCAAGGCACCGCCACATTGACGCTGCAAGGCGCCCACCTTGACTACCGCAAACCTGACTGGCGCCATGATTTTATCGCCACCATCACGGATCCTAATATTGCCTATATTCTGATGCTGATAGGTATTTACGGCTTGCTGCTCGAGTTCTACAGCCCGGGCGTCGGGGTTGCGGGTGTGG
>JBNKEN010000010.1:0-28175 GCA_050288805.1 Pseudoalteromonas sp. | reverse complement strand
GTCCGCTTGACGGACTCGGGCCTCTCAACGCCGAAAGCACCATGAAGTTCGCACAAAATACCATTAACCCGCTGGCCAGAAGGCCGATCAGCGAACCTATCGACGTCGGAGTGCGGGCCATCAACTCGATCATTACCGTTGGCCAAGGGCAGCGGATGGGTCTCTTCGCAGGCAGTGGCGTGGGTAAATCAGTGCTGCTCGGCATGATGACGCGAGGCAGTTCGGCGGATGTGATTGTGGTGGGTCTGGTCGGTGAACGTGGTCGGGAAGTTAAGGAATTCATCGAGGAGATCCTGGGCGAAGAGGGGCGTAAGCGCTCGGTGGTCGTTGCGGCGCCGGCGGATGCTTCGCCGCTGATGCGCTTAAAGGGCTGTGAAAGTGCCGTCACGATCGCCGAATACTTCCGCGATCAGGGGCTCAACGTGTTGTTGCTGCTCGATTCGGTAACCCGTTACGCCATGGCTCAGCGGGAAATCGCGCTGGCGGTCGGTGAGCCGCCTGCGACCAAAGGCTATCCGCCTTCCGTGTTTGCCAAGTTGCCGGCGCTGGTCGAACGGGCCGGTAACGGCGGCGAGGGGCAAGGTTCTATCACCGCATTTTTTACCGTATTGTCCGAAGGGGACGACATGCAGGATCCCATCGCCGACTCGGCGCGGGCGATACTGGACGGCCATATCGTATTGTCGCGGGAACTCGCCGACAGCGGCCATTACCCGGCCATTGACATCGAAAAATCCATCAGTCGGGTGATGCCGCAGGTGGTATCGGAAAGCCACATGCAGCAAGCGCGCGTGCTTAAACAGATTTACGCCATGTACCAGCAGAACAAAGATATGATCACCCTGGGGGCCTACCAGCGTGGCTCAGACCCTATGCTCGACAAGGCGATAGAAATGATGCCCAGGGTTAATGCCTTCCTGCAGCAGGGCATGAAAGACGTGATCCCCTATGACGAAGGCTTGCAGGGATTGGCACAACTATTAGGACAACCGCATGGCTAAGAACAAATTACAGTTGCTGCTCAAGCTTGAGCGTGAAAAAGAAGAAACCCTGCGCGTGACCTACCTGCAGGCAGAACAGCATTTGCGTGACAACCAGCAAAAGTTGAAGGGCCTGAATGATTTCCGCGTCGAATACATGCACCAGTTGCAGCAAAAGGGGCGCCAGGGACTGACCGGCGCCGGGTTTGGCCATTACCAGGCATTTCTGAAAAAAATCGATGAGGCTATCGAGCAGCAGAGTAACGTGGTCGGTACCAGTAAGCGAGTGGCAGATCAGCGAAAAAGACTGTGGCTGGCCCAGGAAGTGAAGGCCAAGGCGGTTGCTAAGTTGATTGAAAAACAGGAAATGAGAGCAATCGCAGCGGCGCAAAAGGCGGAGCAGAAAATGCTGGATGAGTTCGTTTGCAACCAGTTTTTCCAGCGTAACCGTGCCTGATGGCATGTATATTGCTGAAGTTTACATATCGAATCATTGAAACAGCAAAGGTGGCATCCGCTTGCCGCTTTAGAAAGGTGAACACATGGCTGCAATTGAACAAGCTATCCTGCCCCAGGCCGATCGGGACTTCACCGTCGGCAGCAAAGCCCCGGTTCGGGACTCTGGCGAGGATAAGGCGGATTTCCTGTCTGTATTCAACGAAGTAGAACAGCGTGAAGCACAGAAAAAAGACCCAGCCGAGCGCGTCGATTTGCGTCGTGAAACTGCTGTCCAAGGGGATGAGAAGGCTTCTGCGACCCAAGAGACAAAAGAGCTAACCACCAAGGCATTGCCGTCCGAAGAGGGCAAGCAAACTCCCATGGATGCTGCTGAAGGCGAGCTGGTGGCAGATGAAGCTTCAAATCTTAATGTTGAATCCTTCGAGGAGCCAGATACCAAGCTTGAGGAGGTCGTTGCAGAGACTACTCAACAAGAAACCTTGGAAAACGAGGAGTACTCGGCTGCGGAACGGGCGGCCAATGACTTTATCGCGAAATTGCAAGCGGCGAGCGACATGGAAACCCGGCTTTCGTTGACGAATGCGTCGCAATACGTTCGGCAGAACGATGCGGCGGAAAATGCAACGCATTTAGTGTCGGATGATACCGAAGCTGCCGTGACACCAGAGGCCGATAAAGGCGCTCAAACCAAAGAGGCGCTGGTTTCTTGGTTTAACGCCGTGACAAAAGCCGTAACGGATGAAACAAGCCCTGTGGCAGATACTGATATCGGCGAGAGCAGGACTAAAGCGGCTACGGCCCCAGGAACGGGTGTGGCAAACCTGGTTGCAAAAAGCGCTCAGCCTGATGAAGTTCTTACTGAGCTTCCGCTCAGTGAAGAAGCGGCTGAAGAGCTGCTGACGGCGGGAGAAACCTTGAAACAATTGCCTGCACAAGCGCGCCAGGCTTTGCTGTCCGAGCTTAAGAGTGCTTTCGATAAGACCGAGCTAAGCCATCAGGAAAAAGCCGAATTGAATCAGTTGGTTGCGCGTCTACGCTCCATGAGCGGTGAGAAACCTGCTACGGCAACCGCATCCGCGGAAGTACAAGAAAAATCGCCCGTATTAGTCGCCGCGCCTCAGCAATCCCAGCTTCTTACTGGGGAAACAACAACCCAGCTGGATAAGGTCGGCAATGCCGTGATCGCTGCGCTGTTGGGACAGGATGCGCCAACGGAAGATCGCCTGACGCTTTCTGAAGCCGCCAAAGAAAGCACGCAGAGTCACTTAAACCAGGTTGGACAAAAATTTGACGCAGTGGCCATTAATGCGACTGCCGAAACGGTTAAGCCCGTGGTTGACGAGGTGAAGCACCTTGAGCTGCCGACCGAGGAAGAACCGAATGAGATGGTTGAACCGCAGATGGCCAGAGAAAGTAAGCTGGTCAGCATGCTCAGCCAGTTGGTGCAACAACTGAGCGGTCAGGAATCTGCAACCGCTACGCCAGCCTTAAACAATGATGCTGAGCCCCAAGTCGCTTCCCAGTTTGTCCAACACGTCGAAGCCGCAAGCAAAAGCACGGGGGAAACCCGTAAGATTCATTTGGATGCCGCGACCATGCAGGCGCTGAACCTTGCTCGCAGTGATGCCGCCAAGGCGCTGCACGAAAAAGTATCCATGATGTTGAACCTCAACAACAAAGAGGCTGAAATTCGATTGGATCCGCCGGAACTCGGCAGTATGCAAATTCGGGTTCGCTCCGACGCCGAACAGGCCCAGATAAACTTCGTGGTGCAAAACCAGCAGGCTAAGGAAATGCTTGAGCAGTCCTTGCCGAGACTCCGTGACATGCTGGCTCAGCAGGGAATTAACCTGGGGGAAAGCTCCATTGAACAGGGTGGACAGGGCGCCTGGCAGGGGGAAGGCGGCGAGCAGCAAATGGCCGGAGGCGGGCAGGGAGCTGAGAGCCTGAACCAAGAAGATCCACAACAGGCTGTAAAACCTGCGGAATATGGTAAGAGTACCGAACAGGGAATAGATTTCTACGCGTAGCAACAATTGCTTTTATATTGAAAGCCAAATGATAATATACGCTAAGTTGATAGCAGTAAGGAACCAGCATGGCACAAGATGCGAATTTGGAAATAGAAGAAGCCGGAAAAAAGAAAAAGGTGATTATCATTGCCGCCGTGGTGGTGATCATTGCTGCGGTAGCCGGTTTCTTCCTGCTTTCAGGCGGAAGCGACGAACCAGTGGCGACCCTGGCGGAAGAAACGGCGGCAGCTTCGGCCGAGTCGGCACCCAAGCCAACGGCCGATGTAGGAAGCGCCTTGTATGTAGCCATGCCTCGCCCCTTTGTATTTAACGTTCCCGGTGCTGCGCGCGACAGAATTGTGCAAATCAAGGTACAGCTGCTGGTACGCGGAGAGGTGAACGAAGAAACCGCGAAAAAACACATTCCATTGATCGAAGGCACCTTGCTGGGCGTGTTTGCCGGCACCAACGCGGATGAACTCAGCACCGCAGCCGGAAAGGAAAGCCTGCGCATAGAAGCACTTGAAAAGGTGCAAACCGCGCTTGAAGGCGTCGAGGGCAACAAGGTCGTTGAACGGGTTCTTTTCACCGGCTTTGTGATGCAATAAAGGGGGCAAGGTGAGCGATTTATTATCTCAAGACGAAATTGATGCGCTACTCCACGGTGTCGATGAGGTCGAAGAAGACGAAATAGGTGGCGGCGGAGAAGGCGATGCCAGTGCCCTGCAATATGACTTTTCGTCCCAAGACCGTATCGTCCGTGGCCGGATGCCGACGCTTGAGATAGTCAACGAACGTTTTGCCCGCCACATGCGGATCAGCCTGTTTAACATGATGCGCCGAACCGCGGAAGTGTCCATCAATGGCGTCCAGATGATCAAGTTTGGTGAGTACATACATACGTTGTTTGTACCGACCAGTCTGAATATGGTGCGTTTTCGCCCGCTGAAGGGTACCGGTCTTATCACCATGGAAGCGCGTCTGGTTTTTATCCTGGTAGACAACTTCTTTGGGGGTGACGGACGCTATCACGCCAAGATCGAAGGGCGGGAATTCACGCCAACCGAACGCCGTATTGTACAGATGCTGCTGAAAATCATTTTCGAGGATTACAAGGAAGCCTGGGCGCCGGTTATGGACGTCTCCTTTGAATACCTCGATTCCGAAGTAAACCCGGCGATGGCAAACATCGTCAGCCCCACCGAGGTGGTGGTGATCAGTTCCTTCCATATCGAGCTCGATGGCGGCGGCGGTGATTTCCATATCGCCTTGCCCTATTCGATGCTGGAACCTATTCGAGAACTGCTTGATGCCGGTGTGCAGTCGGATACGGAAGACACGGATCTGCGCTGGAGTAAGGCGCTGCGCGATGAGATCATGGACGTGGAGGTAGAACTGTCAACCCTGTTGCTGGATGTCGAATTGAGCCTGAAGCAGGTGATGGAATTGCAGGCGGGCGATATCATACCGGTTGAAATGCCCGAACACGTTACCGTGTTTGTCGAAGAGTTGCCGACATTCAGGGCCAAAATGGGACGCTCCCGTGATAATGTGGCCCTGCAGATCAGTGAGAAGATTAAACGTCCTGAATCGGTTAAGTCGGAACTGCACGTCTTTACCAAGGGCGGTAAAAAACTTGATTCCGATGCGGAATTGGCGGAGCTGGAAGAAGATCTGCATCTTTCCCCCAGCGTGGATCTAGATTGGTAGTACGTTTCACAACGAATTAAGGTGAATCCAGATGAGTGATGATCAAGATACGATGGACGAATGGGCGGCGGCCCTGGCCGAAGCGGAAGAGGCCGAAACCGGCGGAGGCAGTGGCCTGGAAGCTGAAGTGGCCGAACTGGACGAACTGAGCGAAGAAAGAAGAGAAATTTCGTCGGAAGAAAAACGTAAGCTGGATACCATTTTGGATATTCCGGTGACGATTTCCATGGAGGTCGGCCGTTCCAAGATTAATATTCGTAACCTGCTGCAGCTTAACCAGGGTTCGGTGGTCGAACTTGACCGGGTGGCCGGTGAGCCGCTCGACGTGTTGGTCAACGGCACCCTGATCGCCCACGGCGAAGTGGTGGTGGTGAACGATAAGTTCGGTATACGTTTAACCGACGTAATAAGCCAGGTCGAACGGATCAAAAAGCTGCGATGAGATTATGCCTGCTGCCTTTACTTGTCGCGGGCTTTCCCGTTTACGCCGAAGGGCCGGTTGTTGCCGATCTGGTTTCTATGGTATTTTCCCTGCTGGCGGTCCTGGCACTTATTCTGGTGTTGGCGTGGCTGGTTAAGCGCTTTAACCCGGCGCTGCCGAGCAGCGACGAATTCAAGGTTATTCGTACCTTGCCGCTGGGAACCCGTGAGCGGTTGCTGGTGGTGGAAATCGACGATGCCCAGCACCTGCTCGGCGTGACGCCCGGATCGATTAACTACCTATATCAGTTGAAACAACCCTTAACGGAAAAGGAATTGCCGGAGCTGGCCAAACAGTTCAGTCAGTTTCTCAATTCTAAAAACAAGAAGAAATAAACCTATGTTCAAGTGGCTTGCCCTTATCGGTTTAATGTTACTGGCTCCGCAGGCAATGGCCGAACAGGGGCTTTCTGCGCTGACCATCACCACCAATCCGGACGGTTCACAGGATTACTCGGTAACGCTGCAAGTGCTGGCGATCATGACGGCGCTGAGCTTTATTCCTGCCGCGGTGATCATGATGACCTCCTTTACCCGCTGTATCGTGGTGCTGGCCATCTTGCGTCAGGCGATTGGTTTACAGCAAACGCCGTCGAACCAGATTCTGCTGGGGATGTCGCTGTTTCTCAGCATCTTTATCATGGCGCCCATCTATACCCAGGTGCACGACCGCGCGATTCAGCCCTATCTCGATGAAAAGGTGACATCCATTCAGGCGCTGGAACTGGCCAAAGAACCGATGAAGGCGTTTATGCTGTCACAGACACGCATCAAGGATCTTGAAACCTTTGCCAAAATTGCCGGCTACGATAAACTGGATTCACCCCAGGATACACCGTTTATCGTGGTGATCCCGGCGTTTGTGACCAGCGAACTGCAGACCGCCTTTATTATCGGTTTTATGTTTTTTATTCCCTTCCTTATCGTGGATTTGGTGGTGGCCAGTGTCCTGATGGCCATGGGTATGATGATGCTGTCGCCGATGATAGTGTCTCTGCCGTTCAAGATCATGCTGTTCGTGCTCGTTGACGGTTGGGGATTAGTGATGGGTACCCTGGCGAAAAGTTTCGGGTTAGGGGTGTAGAATGGAACCGGAAGTTTTTGTCGAGGTACTAAGTGAAGCACTGTTTCTGGTGATTAAGTTGGTGTCGGCAATTATCGTTCCGAGCCTGTTGGTAGGTCTTGTGGTTGCCATTTTTCAGGCCGCAACCTCGATCAACGAACAAACTCTCAGCTTTCTGCCTCGTCTCTTGGTGACGCTCGGTGTGCTGATCATCGGCGGGCATTGGCTTACTCAGGAACTGACGGATTTTTTCACCCGCCTGGTGATGATGATCCCGGAAGTCGCCGGCTAGTATGGAATACCCGTTCGCCATTATAATTCAATGGCTCAGCGATATTTTGCTGCCTCTGGCCCGGATCAGCGCCATGGTGATGGTGATGGCAGGGCTGGGTGCCCGTACCGTGCCGACCCGAATTAAATTTGGTATGGCGCTTCTCATTACCCTGGTCGCCGCTCCCTTGTTGCCCCCCTCTGAATTTAGCAATCTTTTTTCGCTGGAAATGATCTTTGTGGTGCTGCAGCAGATTTTGATTGGCGTTGCCATCGGATTTGCCTCCCAGTTGCTGCTCAATACTTTTATTCTGGCCGGCCAGATCCTGGCAATGCAAACCGGCTTGGGATTTGCCTCTATCATCGACCCCTCTAACGGGGTCAATGTGCCTGCGGTGGGGCAGTTTTACCTGATCCTTGCTACCTTGTTGTTTTTCGTCTTCAACGGACACCTGATGATGATCCAAATGGTGGTGCAGAGCTTCACCGTATTGCCGATTAACGGCGAATGGCTGGCGGTTGATCATTATTGGGATATTGTCAGCTGGGGAACCTGGATGTTTACCACCGCCCTGGTGTTGGCGTTGGCGCCGCTTACGGCCATGCTGGTGATCAATATTTCATTCGGGATAATGACGCGTGCGGCGCCTCAGTTGAATATTTTTTCCATCGGTTTTCCCTTCACCCTGGTATCCGGTTTGCTTATCATCTGGGCGACACTCGGTAACTTTACCAGCCAGTTCGAATTCCAGTGGCTGAAGATGGTTGAGCTGATGTGCAGTTTTGCCGGCTGTAATCCATAGGAGGCGCCATGGCGGAAGATTCTGGTCAGGAACGCACGGAAGAACCCACGGGGAAAAAAATAGAGGAAGCACGCAAGAAGGGGCAGGTGGCCCGCTCCCGCGAGCTGGGTACTACCTTTGTGCTTATCATGTCCGCAGTTTCGCTCTTGCTGTACGGGCCGGAAATCGGCAAGGGGCTCTACAATATTATGGGGCGTATGTTGTCGCTTAACCGCAACGAGACCTACGACACCACCAAAATGTTCTCCGTCTGGGGTGAGATTGCCGGTGAGCTTTGGTATCCCATGGCCATGTTTGTCCTTATCATCATCGTAGCTGCGTTTATTGGAAATACCCTGCTCGGCGGTTTTAACTTCAGTTGGCAGGCGGCGGCTCCTAAAGCCAGTAAAATGAATCCGATCAGCGGGCTGAAACGGATGCTCGGGCCCAAGGCGGCGGTTGAACTGATCAAGGCGTTGTTGAAATTTGCCCTGGTCGCCGGTTGCGCCTATGTGCTGATCCAGGGGTATTTTTACGAGATATTGCACCTCAGCCAGGAAAATTCGCCGGGTAACATAATGCATGCCCTTAAGATCCTGTCCTGGATGTTCCTGGCCCTCAGCTGCACCACGATTATTATTTCGGCTATTGACGCACCTTACCAGAGTCACACCCATCATAAGCAGCTCAAAATGACGCTGCAGGAAGTTAAGGACGAGTACAAGAACTCGGAGGGTGATCCGCAAATCAAGGCGCGTATTCGCCGTACCCAACGGGAAATGTCACAGCGACGCATGATGCAGGAAGTGCCGGATGCCGATGTGGTGGTCACCAACCCGACCCATTATTCCGTGGCGTTAAAATACGATACCGAACGAGCCGGTGCGCCTATTGTCATCGCCAAAGGTGTCGATGAAATGGCGATGCAGATACGGAAAATTGCCAAGGGCAACGAGGTACCGATCGTCGAATCGCCGGCATTGACCCGTTCTCTCTACCACACCACCGAGGTGGGGGATCAAATCCCGGATCAGCTGTTTACCGCTGTGGCCCAGGTGTTGGCATACGTGTTCCAGCTCAAGAAGTTCCAGAAGGGACGCGGACGCAGGCCGACCAAACTGGCCAAGGATCTTCCGATCCCGAACGAACTTCGCTACTAAATCAAAGCGTTAACTGTGTTTTTTCGCTTGGCGCACTTTTTGCTTTATCCACACCAGTGTCAATTTATTGAAATCGTGGTGTTATGGATTTTAAGGCCGTTCTGACCCAACTGAACCGTGATAAAAAAGAATATGCCAAGGGGATAGGTACGCCGCTGATCGTACTGGCTGCCTTGGGCATGGTGGTGTTGCCGATGCCGCCGTTCTTACTCGATGTGCTGTTTTCCTTCAACATCGCGTTGTCGCTGGTTGTTTTGCTGGTAACCGTTTATACCCTTAAGCCGCTTGAATTTGGCATGTTTCCCGCTGTACTTCTGGTTGCGACCATTATGCGACTGGCGCTTAACGTAGCCAGTACCCGGGTGGTGCTGCTGGAAGGTCACCAGGGGGGGGACGCCGCAGGTAAGGTGATCGAGGCCTTCGGCTCGGTGGTGATCGGCGGTAACTATGCGGTTGGTCTGGTTGTATTCCTGATCCTTATCATCATCAACTTTGTGGTAATCACCAAAGGTGCGGGCCGGATCTCAGAGGTATCGGCACGTTTCACCTTGGACGCCATGCCCGGTAAACAAATGGCCATCGATGCGGATCTCAATGCCGGTTTTATCAGTGCAGAACAGGCCCGTGAACGCCGCGCCGAAGTAACACGCGAAGCGGATTTCTACGGTTCGATGGACGGTGCCAGTAAGTTCGTAAAAGGCGATGCCATCGCCGGTATCGTGATTTTGGTGATCAATATCGTCGGCGGCCTGTTTGTCGGTATCGTGCAGCACGACCTGACATTTTCCCGTGCCATGGAAGTGTATACCCTGCTCACTATCGGTGATGGTCTGGTAGCCCAGCTTCCTTCTCTGCTCCTTTCGATCGGCACCGCTATTGTGGTAACCCGGCAAAACGAATCTCAGGACATGGGTGTTCAGGTCAAGGCGCAATTGGGCAACGACAAGGCGTTGTTTATTGCATCCGGCATATTGATCGTGATGGGCTTGGTGCCCGGCATGCCGCATGTCGCCTTCCTCGGATTCGGTGCACTGCTGGGTTATCTTGCCTATTACACCCAGCAACAGGCTAAAAAAGCGGAAGAAGCGAAAAGCGGCGAAGAGAGCAAGGGCCCGGGGACCGGCGTTGCTAAGCCGCAGGAGCAGAAAGAACTGGGCTGGGATGATGTCCAGCAGGTGGATGTCATTGGTCTGGAAGTGGGCTATCGTTTGATCCCCTTGGTTGACCAGTCGCAGGGTGGAGAACTCCTGAGCCGCATCAAGGGCGTGCGTAAAAAGCTGTCGCAGGAACTCGGTTTTCTGGTGCCGCCGGTGCATATCCGCGATAACCTGGAACTGGATCCTAATGCCTACCGCATTACCCTGATGGGGGTCTCAAGCGGTGAGGGCGAATTGAAACACGGCGATGAGCTGGCCATCAATCCGGGGCAGGTATTTGGTCCGATCAACGGCACGCCGACCAAAGATCCGGCATTTGGCCTGGAAGCCGTGTGGATCAAGCCCGACCAGAAAGACGAAGCCCAGTCGCTTGGTTACACCGTGGTGGATGCAGCCACAGTGGTTGCAACCCATATCAGCCAGTTGCTGCACAATAATGCTGCCCTGCTGCTCGGTCATGAAGAAGTACAAAATCTGCTCGACCTGCTGGCGAAGAGCCATCCGCGCCTGGTTGAAGGCCTGGTGCCGGATGTACTGCCGCTGACCACGATTGTAAAAGTGTTGCAGAACCTGCTTAACGAAGGGGTTGCGATACGCGATATGCGTTCAATCGTTCAGACCCTGGTGGAATACGGTCCACGCAGTCAGGATCCGGATATTTTGACCGCCGCGGTGCGGATCACCCTGCGTCGTTTAATCGTTCAGGATGCGGTCGGATCATCGCCGGAAATCCCTGTCATAACATTGGCGCCTGAGTTGGAACAGATGTTGCATCAGTCACTTCAGAATGCGGGCGATGAAGGGGCCGGCATCGAGCCAGGACTGGCTGAGCGCTTACAGCTGTCGCTGAATGAAGCGCACCAGAACCAGGAAATGGCCGGCGAACCCTCCATCTTGTTGACATCGGGTATGCTACGAACTGTGTTGTCGCGTTTTGTTAAGTACACCATTCCGGGGCTTCGGGTGATGTCTTATCAGGAAGTACCAGATGAACGGCAAATCAAAATTGTTAGCTCCGTAGGTCAACAATAGTGATATAAGGGCTTGAACCATGAAAATTAAACGTTTTTTTGCCAAAGATATGCGCACTGCGCTGAAAGAAGTGAAAGAAGAGTTAGGCGCCGACGCGGTGATCATGTCGAATAAGCGTCTGGCCGAAGGCGTCGAAATTGTTGCCGCCATCGATCACGAACAGACACCACTGGCGAAACCTGCGGCCCAATCTCTGCCACAACGGGCTCAGGCCGCACCGGTGCACAACATGGTCAGACCCGAACCACTACGAGCTAAACCTGAGCCTCAGGCGGCCGTTGCCGACAGTTTGCAGGCCCTGCTGGAACGCCAGACGCCGAAGCCGCGCAATTCGGCATTGGCCGATATGTTCAGCCAGTCAGGAATCGACACCGCCAACGCGTTCGGTCGTCCTCGTGAGGTTGCAGAACCAGCCTATGCCGCGATGAAACAGCCCGCAACGCATCAGGCCAGCAGCCTGGATTTTAACGATGATCTCGATCTTGATTTTGACAGCCCGGCCGAATACGCAACGAGCCATGACCGTGCGCCGCAAGGCAACGAAATGGCGCTGATGCGCGATGAAATGAATGCCATCCGCGAGTTGCTTGAGCACCAGCTTTCGGGCTTGATGCAGCAGGATATGGCGCGTCGTGACCCGACCCGTGCATTTATGATCGAGCGCCTTGAAGGCATGGGAATTTGTCGCGATGTGGCCGAGCAGATGGCGTGTTTTATTCCCGACGACGTTTCTCGTCAACAGGCCTGGCAGGCACTGATGCAAATGGTGGAAAACCAGATGCACACCACCAACAACGAGATCCTGCGCCAGGGCGGTGTGTACGCCTTGGTCGGTCCTACCGGTGTCGGCAAAACCACCACGGTGGCCAAGCTGGCGGCGCTTGGCGCACAAAAGTTCGGCGCTGATAAGGTGGCCCTTATCACCACGGACACCTACCGTATCGGTGCTTACGAGCAGCTGGCGACCTATGGCCGCATCATCGGCTGTCCGGTTAAACAGGTGAAAGATTCCAATGAGCTGGCAGAGGTGCTGTATCATTTGCGCAATAAGCGGCTAGTATTAATAGATACCGCCGGTATGAGCCAGCGCGACCTGCGTCTGACGGAGCAGCTGAATACCCTGATGCGCAACGCCCGCGTGGATATCCGCAGCTATCTGGTGCTGAGTGCGACGGCGCAGCACAACGTGCTTCAGGAAACCGTAAGACACTTTAAAAAGGTACAGCTAAGTGGTTGTATTTTTACAAAACTTGATGAAAGTCTAAGTTTGGGTGAGATTATCAGCATAGCGATTCAAAATCGTCTGCCAATAGGGTATCTTACCAATGGTCAGCGCGTGCCGGAGGACATCCGCGTCGCAAACGCTGAAAAAATGGTCAAAAAGGCCGAGCAGTTGTATGTAAAAAGAGCGAAAGCGCAACATTCGAGACGTCAGGCAGTAGCGTCTCAGACAGTAGGAATGTATGATTAACACAGTATTAGATCAAGCAAGTGGCCTGCGG
The DNA here is from genome assembly GCA_050288805.1 of Pseudoalteromonas sp. Classification (GTDB taxonomy): domain Bacteria; phylum Pseudomonadota; class Gammaproteobacteria; order Enterobacterales; family Alteromonadaceae; genus Pseudoalteromonas. Next base: position 15,568 of record JBNKEN010000010.1, on the reverse strand, counting down.
AGAATGAGTCAGAAGAACAATAACGGCGTCAAGGTAATAGCTGTTACCGGTGGTAAGGGGGGGGTTGGCAAAACAAACGTTTCCCTGAATATGGCCATTGCTATGGGTCAGCTGGGCCACCGTGTATTGGTACTGGATGCCGATTTGGGCCTGGCCAACTGTGACGTCATGTTGGGTCTGCGGGTAGAAAAAAACCTTTCCCATGTGCTTTCCGGCGAATGTGAACTGGAAGATGTCTTGGTCGAGGGGCCTGCCGGTATTCGTATCGTTCCGGCAACCTCGGGTTCGCAAAGCATGGTTGAGTTGACGCCTTCCGAACACGCTGGCCTTATTCGTGCCTTCAGTGAACTGAATTCCGACTTTGATGTGTTAATCGTCGATACCGCTGCCGGTATTTCCGACATGGTGCTCAGTTTTTCCCGCGCAGCGCAAGATGTGGTTGTGGTGGTGTGTGACGAACCGACCTCTATCACCGACGCCTATGCGCTTATCAAGGTACTGAGTCGTGAACACGGCGTGTACAAGTTTAAAATTGTGGCCAATATGGTTCGCAGCATGCGCGAAGGGCAGGAACTGTTTGCCAAACTTTCCAAGGTGACGGATCGTTTTCTCGATGTGGCGCTTGAGCTGGTGGCTACCGTGCCGTACGACGAAAACATGCGTAAGGCAACACGGCGTCAAAAAACCATCGTTGAGCTGTTTCCAAATTCGCCTGCGGCCGTTGCCTTTAAGTCGCTGGCAGGTAAGGCCGTGACCTGGCCTATTCCTAACCAGCCTTCCGGGCATCTTGAATTCTTTATAGAAAAGCTTGTAAACGGTTAATCTATGGCGACATCGGTAAACAAAGCGGCAGGTTACCAAAATCAACAGCAGTTAAGCGTGTTGGTGGAACGTCATGCTGCTTTGGTTAAACGAGTTGCCTGCCACCTCATTGCACGCCTTCCCGCCAGCGTACAACTTGACGATTTGGTGCAATCCGGCATGATAGGCTTGATTGAAGCCGCGAAAAACTTTGATGCCAGTAAGGGCGCCAGTTTTGAAACATTCGCCGGGATCCGTATTCGTGGTGCAATGCTGGATGAAATACGCAAGGGTGATTGGGCCCCGCGTTCGGTACACAAGAACAGCCGCATGGTGGCCGAAGCCATCAGCGAACTCGAAAGCCTGTTAGGGCGTGAGCCAAAAGACGTTGAAGTGGCTGAAAAACTTGATATTTCATTAGATGAATACCATCATATCCTACATGATGTTAACAGCTGTAAAATTCTGGGTATAGAGGACTTGGGGGTCGATGACGATGTCATCACCACGGCCGATCAGGATGCCTCGCTTGATAAGCCCTACAGCCAGGTTAAAAATGAACGTTTCCACGTGTCTTTGGTGGAGGCGATACAATCGTTACCCGAACGAGAAGCCCTGGTGCTTTCGTTGTACTATAACGATGAAATGAATTTAAAAGAGATTGGGCAAATACTGGATGTCAGCGAATCCCGTGTTAGCCAGATTCACGGTCAGGCAATGATCAAGCTACGTGCTAAGGTCAATGACTGGGTCAATTAGTAGTAAGTAAACTTAGGTTCAGACCTCACTGGAGGATGCTTTGGATAAGAACATGAAAATTCTCGTAGTCGATGACTTTTCCACTATGAGAAGAATCATTAAAAACCTGTTGCGTGACTTGGGCTTCACCAATGTTCAGGAAGCCGATGACGGCAGCACGGCCCTGCCTATGCTGCAAAACCAGGACTTTGACTTCGTTGTCACCGACTGGAACATGCCGGGCATGCAGGGGATCGATCTGTTACGCGCAATTCGCGCCGATGACAACCTCAAGCATATCCCTGTGTTGATGGTGACGGCGGAAGCGAAAAAAGAACAAATCATTGCGGCCGCACAAGCAGGCGTAAACGGTTATATCGTCAAACCTTTCACAGCAGCAACACTAAAAACTAAATTAGATAAAGTGTTTGAGCGTTTAGGCTAAATAAGAAGGAGAGGTTCATGTCAGCACTTGCTGCGCCTCAAATCACCTTAGAACAAGCAAAACAGCTCGTTGCGTATCTGGAGCAGGGCGAACAGGAAAAGGCCAATCAGCTGATCCTTGATGCTGCGTCGAAAGAACAATCAGAATTGTTTGCCGAAGTGGGCAAATTGACTCGCCAGCTTCATGAGTCGCTGAAAAATTTTCAGCTCGACACTCGTCTGGCGGATCTGACGCACGAAGCGATCCCAGATGCCAAACAGCGGCTTAATTACGTAATGGAAATGACCGAGCAGGCCGCCAACAAGACCATGGATGCGGTTGAAGCCAGTTTGCCGATTGCCCACAAGCTGTCTGATGACATCAGCCAAATCAAACCAACCTGGGATCGCCTGATGAACCGGGATATCCAACTCGGTGAGTTTAAAACGCTGTGTCATGATATTGACGCCTTCATGAAAAGTTCGGTGGGCACCACCCAGGAGCTTCAGGATCTGATGAACAACGTGTTGATGGCGCAGGATTATCAGGATCTGACCGGTCAGGTTATTCGCCGGGTAATCGAACTGGTACGTGAAGTGGAAGACAGTTTGATCTCCCTGCTGACCGCGTTTGGTACGCCGCCGGCGACAGAACCAGTTGAAAGTTATAAGAAAACAAAATCGGATAACCCGGAAGGTCCGGAAGGTCCGATTATAGATAAAGAATCCCGTGATGACGTTGTCTCCGGGCAAGATGAAGTCGATGATCTTTTGTCGAGTTTAGGCTTCTAATTTAGGAGAACGGCTGCATGAGCTTTGAGGTTGATGAAGATATTTTGCAGGACTTTTTGGTCGAAGCCGGAGAGATCTTAGAACTATTATCAGAACAGTTAGTTGAACTGGAAAATAACCCGGATGACAAAGAGTTACTGAATGCAATCTTCCGAGGCTTTCATACCGTAAAGGGCGGCGCCGGCTTTTTGAGCATGACCGAGCTGGTCGATGCCTGTCACGGTGCGGAAAACGTGTTTGACGTTTTGCGTCAGGGACAGCGCCGGGTTACGCCGGAATTGATGGACGTGATCCTGCAATCCCTCGACACCATCAACGAGATGTTCGCAGAAATACAAAACCGTCAGCAACCGGAACCGGCCGATCCTGCCTTACTCGAAGTACTTCATAAATTAAGCCAACCGGAATCTGCGGATGAAGTGGCGGCTCCCGTTGCGGTATCTCAGCCGGAACCCGAGCCAGAACCGGCAGCAGTCAGTGACGATGTGCTGTTTGACATTGACATCGCAGCCGATGACGACGATGGCGGCATCGACGAAATAACCGAAGAAGAATTCGAAAACCTGCTCGACGAACTACACGGTCAAGGCAAGGGGCCCTCGCTTGCTGCTTCCGAGACGTCCGAGTCTTCGGGGTCCGCCGTGGCGTCAGATTCTGATGACATTACGGACGACGAATTCGACAGCCTGCTTGACGAGTTACACGGCGCCGGTCGTTTTGGCTCCATCGCTGACAATGGAGACAAAGTACCAGCTGCTGCGGCCAGCGAAGCTGTGTCTTCAGCCTCTGATTCCGACGAAGAAATAACCGAAGATGAATTCGAAGCGCTGCTTGATGAGTTGCACGGCGCCGGTGCGGGCCCTGGCGTATCTGGCAACGCTGAAGCCGCGATTACACCGGCCGTAAGCACCCCGGTTCAACCTGCGAGCAAACCTGTCGCCAAACCGGAACCGGTTAAAGCGGCCCCGGTTGCCGCCGCAGCGCCTAAACCGGCGGCAGAATCCCAGCTTAAAAAGGCGCCGGCCAAGGCCGCGCCACCGCCTGCCGAAACAACCGTACGGGTAGACACCAAGCGACTGGATCAGATCATGAACATGGTCGGTGAGCTGGTATTGGTGCGTAACCGACTGGTCACCCTGGCTACCAATGTCAGTAGCGAAAGCATGAGTAAAGCGATCTCGAACCTTGACGTGGTGACGGCGGATCTTCAGGGCGCCGTGATGGCGACCCGAATGCAACCCATTAAGAAGGTGTTCGGTCGTTTCCCCCGGGTTGTTCGCGATTTGGCGCGTAGCCTGAAAAAAGACATCAATTTGCAACTGGTCGGTGAAGAGACCGACCTCGATAAAAACCTGGTTGAAGCCTTGGCCGATCCGCTGGTGCACCTGGTGCGTAACTCGGTAGACCACGGCATTGAAATGCCGGAAGTGCGAGAAGCCGCCGGTAAACCCAGAACCGGTAACGTCACCCTTGCCGCATCGCAGGAAGGGGATCATATCCTGCTGACCATTCAGGACGACGGTGCCGGGATGGATCCGGAGAAACTGAAGAAAATCGCTATCAGCAAGGGCGTGATCGATCACGACCAGGCATCCCGTCTGTCCGACAAGGAAGCCTACAACCTGATCTTTGCACCGGGTTTTTCAACCAAAGAAGAGATTTCCGATATTTCAGGCCGTGGCGTGGGTATGGACGTGGTGAAAACCAAGATCACCCAGCTTAACGGTTCGGTCAACATCGAATCCCAGTTGGGTGTCGGCACCCGGCTGGAAATCAAGGTGCCACTCACTCTGGCTATTTTGCCGACCCTGATGGTTATCGTCGGCGAACAAACATTTGCCTTGCCGCTGGCTGGTGTCAGCGAAATATTCCACCTGGATCTGACCAAAACCAACGTGGTGGATGGCCAGCTCACCATCATCGTCCGTAACAAGGCAATACCGCTGTTCTATCTGCAGCATTGGCTGATTAAAGGGGCCAATAGGGCCGAGCGCAAGGCGGAAGGACACGTCGTTATCGTTCAGCTGGGCACTCAACAGGTCGGCTTCGTGGTGGATTCCCTGATTGGTCAGGAAGAAGTGGTGATCAAGCCGCTAGATGCGCTATTGCAGGGTACGCCGGGTATGGCTGGCGCAACCATTACGTCAGACGGCGGCATTGCCCTTATTCTTGATGTACCGAGCATGCTGAAACATTACGCAGGCAGAACCAGTGTTAATTAATCGAGCATAATACATGGCAGTAAAAGTCCTCATCGTCGATGACTCAAGTTTTTTCCGTCGCCGCGTCAGTGAAATCCTGTCTCAGGACAAGGACATCGAAATTATCGACAGCGCGGTCAACGGGAAGGAAGCCGTCGAAAAAGCGCTGGCTTTGCGTCCCGACGTGATCACCATGGATGTGGAAATGCCGGTGCTGGATGGCATCAGTGCGGTTAAACAGATCATGGAGAAGAATCCGACGCCGATCCTGATGTTCTCGTCGCTGACCCGGGAAGGAGCCAGCGCGACGCTGGATGCACTCGATGCGGGGGCGCTGGATTTTCTGCCGAAACGTTTCGAAGATATTGCACGCAATAACGAAGATGCAAGCAATCTGTTGCAGCAGAAGGTTAAGGAACTGGGGCGTCGCCGAATGTCGCGCTTTGCCCGTCCGGTTTATCGTCCCGGTACACCGGCCGCGCCAACGCCGGTTACCAGCAGCAGGCCAGCGATAGCCCAGCCCGACCGCAGTTTTGCCCAGCCGGTTGCACCGCGCACCAGTTATAAGGCGTCCGGCAAAAAATACCAGGTGGTTGCCATTGGTACCTCTACCGGTGGCCCCGTTGCATTGCAAACCATTTTGACTCAGCTTCCGGCTAATTTTCCGCATCCGATCCTGCTTGTCCAGCACATGCCGGCGGCCTTTACGCCCGCATTTGCCCAGCGCCTGGATAACCTTTGCAAAATCAGGGTAAAGGAAGCGGAAAACGGCGACAAGTTGCGCCCGGGCGTGGCCTATCTGGCGCCGGGAGGCAAACAAATGATGCTCGAAGGCCGCGCCGCGATGCCGACCTTACGCGTATTTGAGGATGACAATCCCCGTATCACCTACAAACCGAGCGTCGATATTACCTTTGCCAGCGCCGCCAAAACCTTCAACGGCGATGTGCTCGCCGTGGTGCTGACCGGCATGGGCGCAGACGGACGTGACGGCTCACGAATGCTGAAACAGGCCGGCGCCAAGATTTGGGCGCAGGATGAAAAAACCAGTGTGGTGTATGGCATGCCGCAGGCGGTAGCCGCAGCCGGACTGGCCGATGCCAGCATTGCATTGAATGAGGTCGCCGAGCATCTGATCCGAGAAGTGGGTTGTGGATAGACTGTCCCTGATAGGCCTTTTCGTCGCGCTGTTGGCGATACTCCTGGGCTACGCCCTGGAGGGCGGCGTATTAAGCGGACTTTTTAACCTGCCGGCACTGGTTATCGTGCTCGGCGGTACCGTGGGCGCCGTGATGTTGCAGTCGTCCATGGCGACCTTTCGCAAGGCGATGCGGATCCTGATTTGGGTATTCCGCACCCCGGTTTATGATATCTCCGGCGCCATCGAACAAATCAAACGCTGGTCGAACAAGGCCCGCAAGGACGGCTACCTGGCCCTTGAAACCGAGGCCCTGACCTGTGAAGACCCCTATGCCGCAAAAGGGCTGAGCCTGATGATCGACGGTATCGAGCATCGCAAGCTGCAAGACACCTTGGAAATAGAGCTGATGCTTGAGCGGGAACGTCTGCTTGATGCGGCCCGCGTATTCGAGGCCATGGGCGGATACAGCCCGACCTTGGGTATTCTCGGCGCCGTGCTCGGCCTTATTCAGGCCATGAGTTTTATCAGCGACCCGGAAATGTTGGGGCAGGGGGTCGCAACGGCCTTTATCGCCACCATTTACGGGGTCGGTTTCGCCAACCTGTTATTTCTTCCCGTCGCCCATAAGCTGAAACAGCTGATAGAGGACAAGATGCTTTATCACGAGCTGATGGCGGAAGGGATCCTCTCTATTCTTCAGGGCGAAACGCCGTCTAACATCGAATATAAGCTTGAAGCCTATAAGGCCGAGCGGCATATTCAGGATGTTCGCTAGGAGCGCATTATGATGCGTCGCAATCACAGCCGACGGGAACAGGCGCATTCACAACATACTCACCGTTGGCTGGTGTCGTACGCCGATTACATGACCATCATGTTTGCCCTGTTCGTCGTGATGTACGCGGTGGCAATAAAAAAAGAAGATACCTTCAAGGTCTTGTCCGATTCGCTCGAGCATATTTTCGTTAAATCCGCCCGTCAGCAGCAGGCCGAGGATACCGGAATCGCCGGTACCGGCGTGCTGACCGATCGCACGACGCCCGAGCCCGAGGTGCTTTACGGCGAGAGCATTCAAAAGGAAGAAAAAGGCCCTGAATTGCTCGACGGCCAGAGTAAACTCAGCGAGCCCGCCGAGCGCTATCTCGGCAAGCCGCTCGATTCGATGCTGGAAAAACTGCAGGCTGCCCTGGTCGATGAAATTCGCAGCGGCCAGGCCAGTCTGGAACTTAACCAGGACTGGCTGACCATTGAACTCAGCTCTGCACTGCTGTTTCCTAGCGGCAGCGCGCTGGCAACGGATAAAGCAAAACAGGTGGTCGAATATGTGTATGGCATCATCGCCCCTATCGACAACTATATTCGGGTACGCGGCTATACCGACGACCAGTATATCCACAACGAGATATTTACCTCGAACTGGCAACTCTCGGTGGCGCGTGCCGGCGTGGTGCTGGAGGAGTTGCAGCGGCTCGGCATCAATCCCGCGCGAATGGCGATAGAAGGATACGGTCAGTATGCGCCGTTTGCCGACAACGATACCGAAGCCGGGCGGGCAGAAAACCGCAAGGTGGTAATAGCCCTGTCTAAATACGGTTTGCCACCGGCTCGGGAACAGATTGAAGAAAAACCGGCCGATGAACAGCAAGCAACTGAAAAAACGCCGGAAAGAGCATTGCCAAGCGGTGACGGGCAGATTAAAGTGATTCAATTACCGCACGGTGGCATTCGCATCACCACCCGCGAACAAAAAAGCGTAGAGCAAGAGTGAGAATCTGGACAGTAGCAAACCAAAAAGGTGGCGTGGGTAAAACCACCACAACCGTCTCCCTGGGCGGCCTTCTGGCGCAGCAGGGGAAACGCGTATTGCTGATAGATACCGACCCTCACGCCTCGTTGACCTATTACTTCGGTATCGATTCCGAAGAACTGGAGGTCAGCGTATACGACATTTTCGCCCGCGGCAAAGGCATGGCCGAGGAAGAAATCCTTCAGGCCTTGTGTCCGTCGGGCATGGACAACCTGGATATACTCCCAGCCACCATGGCCATCGCCACGCTGGATCGCAGCATGGGCAACAAAACCGGCATGGGCCTGATCCTTAAAAAGGCGCTGGCCAAGGTCAGCAAATATTACGACTATGCGATTTTGGACTGTCCGCCGGTACTCGGCGTATTGATGGTCAACGCGCTGGCGGCCAGCGAGCGCATTTTGGTGCCGGTGCAAACCGAGTTTCTTGCGCTTAAGGGGCTGGATCGCATGATGCGCACCATGGAGCTGATGCAAAGCTCGCAGTCCAAACAATACGAATACACTATCGTGCCGACCATGTACGACAAACGCACCCGGGCATCGCTGGAGGCCTATAAGACACTCAGGGCCACTTATGGCGACAAGGTCTGGCCCGGCGTGATCCCGGTCGACACCAAGTTCCGTGACGCCAGCCTGGCGCAGCAGGCGCCGGTGATCTATTGCCCGCGTTCGCGCGGCGTGTTTGCCTATCACGCATTGTTAGAGTATTTGCAGCAGCAGGAACGAGACCCGGCATGAGCAAGCAGTTATTTGCCAACGAAAAAGTCATGAAGCAGTACCTCAACGCCCTGTTGTGCGATGAGGAGCCGGTCGTTCAGGACCAGCTGGAATCGGTTGCCCGCTTGCTGCAGCAAGTCGACGAGGTGGTCGAGGCCGAACCCGAGGTGGCGGCGCCCGTTACCGAGGCGACCCCGGCCGAGCCGGTGGTGCAAACCCAGATCGAGTCGACTCAGCAGGAAGTAACCAAAACGCCGGCGCAGCGCCGGGCGGATTATTTCGACGGCGAATTCCAGGCGCTGTTTTTTGAGGTGGCGGGCCTCACGCTGGCGGTGCCGCTCAAGGCCCTTGGCGGGATCCATCAACTCGGCGAGGTGAACCAGCTGTTCGGCAGACCCGAATGGTTCAAGGGCGTGATGCTCAATCGCGAAGAGAAACTCAACGTGGTCGACACCGCGCGCTGGGTAATGCCGGAGAAAATGACGCCCGAGTTGGAAGAAAAACTCGATTACCAGTATCTGATCATGCTCGGCAACAGTAACTGGGGCCTGACGGCGGAACGTTTGGTCAACAACATAACCCTGTCGAGTGACGACGTAAAATGGCGCGAAAACAATGGAAAGCGGCCCTGGCTTGCCGGGGTGATCAAGGAAAAAATGTGCGCCCTGATCGATGTGGATAATCTAAACTTGTTGTTAGAACAAGGGTTAGACAGCCAGGATCAATAACGAATTTATCTACGGAGCAATATAATGAGTGAAGACAGACTAGTTTCAGCAAACCACAGCGCCGACAGCAACGACGAGGTGCTGCAATGGGTAACCTTCCGTCTGGAAGATGAAACCTACGGTATCAATGTGATGCAGGTACAGGAAGTGCTGCGCTATACGGAAATTGCTCCCGTTCCCGGTGCGCCCAGCTATGTGCTCGGTATCATCAACCTGCGTGGTAACGTCGTCACGGTTATCGACACCCGCGCCCGTTTCGGCCTGCCCGGTGCGGAAGTCACCGACAATTCACGTATCGTGATCATCGAAGCGGAAAAACAGGTGATCGGTATTCTGGTCGACAGCGTGGCAGAAGTGGTTTACCTGCGCAGCTCCGAAATCGACAGCGCGCCGAACATCGGCACCGAAGAAAGCGCCAAGTTTATTCAGGGCGTATCGAACCGCGAGGGCGAACTGCTGATCCTGGTCGACCTGAACAAGCTGCTCAGCGACGAAGAGTGGGACGAGCTGAGCAACTTCTAAGCGGATTGAATAATGCCGGAAATAGTCATGATCATGGCGGGAGGCGGTGCGGCACTGGCGGTGCTGGCACTGCTTCTTAGTTTATGGGTCAGCAGGAAAGTGCAGGCGGACAGGGCGACCGATGCGCAGCTGATCGAGGAATTAAAACGCCAGAATACCATTTTACGCAGCGAAGTGGCGGAGATGCGCTCCGGGCTGGTCAGCCTCAATAAACGCATCAAGGTGGCCGAGTCCAATGCCGAACAGCTGGCGCGCCAGCAAAGCGAAATGCAGTACGAAGACCCGGACGCGCGGCTCTATTCCCGCGCGGTCAAGATGGTCGAACTCGGCGCCGATATCGAGGAGATCATCCGCGAATGCGAACTGCCGAGGGCCGAAGCCGAACTGCTGCTCACCCTGCATAAACAAAAAAGCCGCTGAATGCGGCTTTTTTGCTTTTAGCTTTTGGAAATTCAAGTCGGCAAGGTGATTGGGATTGCGTGACGAGTCTTGAGTCGGCTTAGTGCCAAAAGCAGACATTGGACTTTTTGGCTGTACAAGGTAATGTAACTTACAAGGTAGCAGGCCTTGCAAGGTCATGATAAGAAACTGTTAGGTTTACTAAGTAATGCGCATTTTTCTAGCATTGATAACTTTGATTTCATTTTCCCTAGTTTCAACACCCTTGGTTGAGCTCAAAGGAATTGAACTAGTCACATTCATGTTCATTGGGCTTTTTTCGTCAGCTTTGACAACAACGTCTTTTTTTAATGATTTGAAGGGAGTTAGTCTTTCGAGTTGGAAAGTAACAACTACGGGACGAAAGTGGCTTCTTTCTTTTGTGGGAATAATGTGCGGTGTTTGTAATTACTTATCATTAGCTTTGGTTATTGGGTTTCATGATCATCTGCAAGGCTTTTGGTTAGTTCTTATATACGGGTTATTAGTCATTTCACCTGGCGCATTATTTGGTTACTTTTTCGAAAGGGTATTTATTTGGGGCAAATATTCGTTTCGAAAGCAAATCTAACCAGAGGCAATTAAAAGTCCTCTGTAATGCGGTGTTACCACTGCCCACTCTTCGCTCTAAAATGACTAGGCGCCTCTACAAAGTCATTTTCAATTTATGCATCAAAGCCAATAGAAATCTGACATGTTCAGTAAGACATATAGGGACAGAATCAAATTGAATTTGAAATTTGTGTTATTTGCATCACTACTGTTTTGTACTGGATGCCAAGCTAGTACCGAAATACAAAAAAACTGTGGTAAAACGCAGAAGGTGACTGGCTATGAATATCAAGGGGGAAGTTATGATGGTTCTTTGTGCAACGGCCTTCCAGAAGGAAATGGCGTATTAACCAAAACAAATGGTGAGGTTTGGAAGGGGGTTTTCTTTCATGGGCAATTACACGGAGCTGTCACTGTTTTTACACCTGATCGAGGTTGGATTGAAGGAAACTTCAAGTATGGGAAAAAGCACGGTAAAACGATACTACATAACAAAGAAAAGAATTACGTCGTATTTTATCGTGATGATGTGAGGGTTGGAAAAATGTCGTCTCTTGATTCTATTTTGTCGTATGAAGGCGGGACAAATGATATTGGACAGAATCACGGCTTCGGTGAAATTGTTTATAGTAGTCAAGATTCGTATACAGGTTATTGGAATGATGGTCTCCAAAATGGCTTAGGGGTATATGCATGGGATGAGCATAGGTCATTTTCAGTTGGTAATCATATAAACGGGCATATAGAAGGGAATGGTGTTGAATTCATTAAAGGTTATTATTTGTATATTGGTAAATTTGAAAAAGGTAAACAAACAGGTGAAGGGGTGAATTATTTTATTAACGGGTACTCGGATAATAGAAATTGATGTTTCTACCAAGGCAAATTTTGGAGAGGTCATCCATCTAATATGCAATGGGACTGTTCAAAAAAAGATAATGAAGCGTTTTGGGAAAAAATAAATAACACCCGTCTTGAAGATTATTTTACAGGCTTCGATAAGCCGTTTGATCCTGAACAGTTAAAACCTCTTAACTATATGGGTCAGTAGAAAAGCTCGCCAAAGCGAAGAAGCTACATATCAAGAAGAATGGTTTCGAAAGCTTTGACCCAACGCCCGCTATTCGCTCTTTGCAGACCCTTCACTCCACCTTGAATGCTTACGCCTTAATATTCAACTTACCGTTAAATTCCTTCCAACCGGGGGGGAATTTGCCGCGCAGCACATAGGAAAAGGCGATCAGTTCCGCTATGACCAGGTAGAGTTCGCGGGGAATTTCCTGGCCCTGCTCCAGATGCGACAGGGTATCGGCGAGGGCCTCGTCGCGGTGGATCATGATCCCCTTTTGCTCGGCCAGCGCGATGATCTCTTCTGCCAGCGCACCGAATCCCTTGCTGGTGATAACCGGGGCGTGGCCCGCTTCGTAGAGCAGGCCGATGGCCGATTTATGCTGCGTGCTTTTATCCTGTTCCATCGTGCTCTCTCGTTACACCCTGACGTTGATTATGGTGTGGCCCTGGTAGAAGGCGTCGCTGTCTTCCGCGTGCTGCGCGACGCTGAGTTCGCCGACCGCTAAGCCGTGAGCGGACAGGCGATGGCGCAGTGCGTCCAGGTGGCCGTCGGTCTGGCGGCTCAGTTCGTCGCTGCTGGCAAGAAACTGGCAGTCGAGGGCCTTGTCCATCAGCTCGGCGTTGACCTGCAGTCGACCCTTCAGGCCGTAATCGAAATTCAGCCGCACGAACCACACGGTTTTATCCGTTCCCTTGACCTTGTTTTTCTTCTGGTAGCGGCCGATGCGGATCTCCGTTTGCCCGGCCTCCGGCGGCAGCTTCATCGGCAGCAGAAACTGCACCAAGGGGTTGCTGTCGGTTTGCTGTGTGCTTTGGGCGTTGCTTTGCGGCGTCAGCGAATGCTGCACCTGATTGAGTTCCGAAAGCAGGCTTTGCAGCTGGTTTTGCGGTAATTGCTGCAGCTGTTGCGACAGCGTTTGCGCGCTCCCTGCTTTAAGCTGGGGCAGCAGCAGTTGTAATACGGTATCCAGACGCGGGGCCGCATTGCTCGCCTGTGCGTCCGTTTGGGCCGTGGTGGCGGGCGAAAGAATGCTGCCGCTGAGCAAACCGACCAATAAACGATCTATAGTGCCCGGCAGGCTGGCCTGGTACAGCGGCGGTGAAAGCCGGGCCGGTGCGGCGGCGGCCAGCAGCGAGGTTTGTAAAAGCGCCGGGCTGAGAGTACGTTCGTCCAGCATGCGGCTGAAGGCCTGATTGACCAGGCGGTTGAGATCCGGGCTGTCGCTGACGCTGTCGGTGCTCAATTGACCGAGCAGCTGACTGAGCGCCTGACGTTCCGGCAGCGGTGTCCTGAACGGGCCCGGCGGCGTCAAGGCAACCTCCAGCGGCTGGCGCAGCGCGGCCCGGGGCAGGGGGAACGTGAGTGGGCCGGGCAACTTGATTTCTGCCGATGCGGGCAATTTGGCGCCTGCCGGTACGGGGAGCTTGGCATCGCCCTGCTGGCTCGTTGCTTTTTCTCTCTCTGCGGGATTCAGCAACAGGCGCACTTCACTCATCAGGCGCGACAGCGGTTGCCCCGCTGCAAGGTGGCGCATTGGCTGGCTTTGCGGCGACGGCGCTTGCTGACTCGTGATGTCTATCTGCTGCACGGCCTTTACAAGCGGCGCAAGCGCATTGGCTTTTAGCGTATTTTGGCCCGATGTGTCGGCGTGGATTGCCTTGCCTTCTGGCTTGGCGCCGTCTGCCAGCAAACGGCTGAGACCGCTTTGCGCCAGCTGGCGCAGTGCCGACCAGCCGCTTTCGCCCTTATGACCGGCCACCTTGGTATCGGATACGATACCGGCCTGCGCTGATGGTTCTTTTTCCGTTCGGGGCGCTGCCGTATCGCCGCGTGCAGCGGCGGCCGATGCGATGTTGAACAGCTGACGGCTGGCCCCCTTGGCAAGCATCAGGGCCGCGACCGGTAACCGGGTCTCTATGTTGAGGCCTTCCGGCGTGGATGCCAGCTTCAGCTGCGCCGGGCGGGCCGATTGCTGCAGCGGATCCGGCGTCGCCCGCGGCAATTCGATGCTTTGTCCGGCCTGCTTGAGGATCAGGGTTTTCGCCGTGAGTTCTGCGCCCGGCTTGGCGCTGGCGGTCGCCAGCCATTCGGCAAGCCGCGCCGGTTTTAACGGCAGCGATGTCAGTTCGTTTTTACCGTCGAGCAGCAGCCGGGCGCTCACGGACGGGCCGTCGCTTTGCAGCAGCAGCTGGTGTTTGCCCTGATAAGGCACCATGCGGGCAAGACTGGCATTGAGCGGCAGTCGCGCATTCAGCTCGGGCAGTTGCAGCGCCGGTTGGTTGCCGGTTGCCCGTGACGCACTCAGCGTCAGCGGTTGTTTGAGGGGCTTGGCGAGCACCAGCCTGAGCATATCGAGCAGCTGGCCGCCGTCTTTCAACAGCTGTTTGCCGCTCGCGGGAGTGAGGTTCAGGGTGAGTCCGTCGGGCGACAGGCTGATGGTCGCCTCGCTCAGTGAAAATGCCTGTTTGGGCGGTGGATCGAGCGCCAGGCTGACGTTTTGCCAGCGTCCCGCCATCAGCACCTCCATTTTCAGCTCATTGCCGGAGACGTTCAGATTGCGTGCCGGGTAATCCGTCTGCAAAGACAATTCTGGGGCGCGGGACGCGGGTTTGTCGGCGATGGCCGCTGCGGCAGGAGAAAGCTGTATCTGGGGCGGTTTGTTCATCTATATCAAGGTTTTCGCATTTCGGCGCAAAGCAGTTTTCGCAATACCATACCATTATGTTAGACTAACGCCCAATTTTGGGTATTGAGATCGCCATCTTTGTTACACGTCGACGCCGTTAGCTGTATCAGACAAGAACGCTGTTTATTTACCGACATCACATTCCAATTGGCTCCGGGCCAGATCATGCAGCTGGAAGGCCCCAACGGAGCGGGTAAAACGTCGCTGTTGCGCATTATCGCCGGGTTTGTCGAGCCGGAGCAAGGCCAGGTGCGCTGGGACGGCCAGCTTATCGCCGACGATCCGGAGCGCTACGCCGACGATCTCGTGTTTATCGGTCACAAGACGGGCGTCAACACTCAGCTCAGCGCCATCGAAAACCTTGAATTCTGGCTTGCCAGCCACGGTTACCACAGTGTCACAGACCATTATGATTTGCTCGCCAAGCTTGGCCTTGTCGGGCTTGAGGATGTGCCGGTGCGTACGCTCTCGGCGGGTCAGCAGCGCCGGGTGGCGCTGGCCCGACTGTGGCACAGCGAGGCCAAATTATGGCTGCTCGACGAACCCTTTACCGCGGTGGACAAAAAAGGAGTGGTGCTGTTACAGCAGCAATTCCAGCGCCATTTGGCGGGCGGCGGCAGCATTTTGCTGACCAGCCATCAGGATCTCACCGAGCAGTTCGGCAATCTGCAAAGCCTGGCGCTGGAGTACCGGCACTGATGGCGCGTTCCAACTCCTACCTGAGACTGTTTTATACCGTTTACCGACGCGATCTGCTGCTGGCGTTTCGCCAGCGCGCCGACATAGTCAACCCCTTACTGTTTTTCCTTATCGTGATCACCCTGTTCCCGCTCGGGATCGGGCCGGAACCTTCGCTGCTCGCGCGCATGGCGCCCGGCATCATCTGGGTGGCGGCGCTCTTGTCCACCATGTTGGGACTGGATAAACTGTTCCGCGACGATTATCTCG
>JBNKEN010000009.1:0-7567 GCA_050288805.1 Pseudoalteromonas sp. | reverse complement strand
TGCGTACCTGGTCTTCGCGAGCCAGGATTTCACCGTTTTGTGCATCGATCACGTATTGGAACACGCCGAACGGATTGGTGGAGTAGAAATAGAACTGCCAGGCAAGGCGGTTTTCGCCGTTGTGCTTGACGATGATCTTTTCAGGATGCGGCTTAGCCAGCACGCCGAGTTTGTCGGCCATGATGTTCCACATCGGCGTTAATGCTTCAACGGCGCCGTCGGGCAGTTCGCGGGCATTTTCCGCCAGATCGGCCTTGGCCGCGAGAATCGCTACCTGGCTGTCGATGGCCGCTGAGGTGGACGCGATCGCATAAGGGCTGTATTCAGCCATCACCGCGCGAACCCGGTTCTCGCTGTCGAGCAGGATGCCTATGCCGGCGTTTTTGACCTTGACGTTGCCGACCGTCTGGTCGAGACGAACCAAGTGTCCGCCGAGTGCCTCTTTGGAGCGGAATTTGTTGAATTTCAGTTCAGACGGCATGATGCCCGCGAACAGGTCGCTGTGAGAGGATACAAAGTTCTTGGCCGCCTGTTCCGGGGTTGAGCCGTTAACCTGAATCGCAATACCGTAGAGGCTTTCGACCAGACCGCTGCTCTGGTTCAAACGTATTGTGGCACCGGGGAAATCCTGTTTGATTTCGGCCAGCGCCTTATTCAGCAACGGACTTTCGATTTTCGTTGCCTGAAGCGTATCGTCGAGCAGGTTCAAATCCGCCAGACTTTTAAGGTCGAGATTGACCGTGGATTCCAGTTTCGCGAGGGTTGAATCCACCGCGAAGGGATTGTTTGCGGCCTGGCCCGCCGCCACGAGGGGGAGTGCCATAGCCAATGCCGTTGTTGCCATATTGAGTTTTTTCATTGTCGGATACCTTAACTTGTTGTCCCGCAAAGTGACGGGAACGTCACGGATTAAACAATGACTCAGGTCGGCTTTTTCAAACAGAGGGAGTATCACTCATAAGCGCTAGGGGAAATCCCTTAGTGTTTATGAAACAGCATGTTGGAGGAAATTTAGTGAAGGATTGAAACCGGGATAAAGGCCTGTTACGGCCGCGTGCGTGTTTTGCGGCACCGGCCGGTGAGCGCACGGGCCAAATAAAAAAAGCCCTTGCAGGCTTTTTTTATCTGAACGTCTGGCGGTTACTTTTTCTTTTTCACCTTGGGTTTGGCTTTTTTCTTAGCCTTGATCTTGGCCGGATCTTTTTTCTTTTTCGCCGGCACCTTGGCTTCCTTGTGCTTAGGTTCCAGGCCCTCTATCTTACGGCGCTTGAGTTTCTGATCCGTATAGCGCTCGATTTTCGCCAAAATAGCCACGTCATGGGCCTCGACCAGCGAGATGGCGGTGCCTTTCTTGCCGGCGCGACCGGTACGGCCGATACGGTGTACGTAGATGTCTGCCGTACGCGGCATGTCGAAGTTGATCACATGGCTGATGTCTTCGACATCGATGCCGCGGGCGGCAACGTCGGTGGCAATCAATATATTGGTGCGACCGCTGTGGAAGCTGGCCATCGCCGCCATGCGTTTGTCCTGCGGCATTTCGCCGCGCAGCCAGGTGGTTTTGACCTCGCGGGCAAACAGTTCGCCCACCAGTTGCTCAAGACGCTCGCGGGTTTTTACGAAGACAATGGCCTTGGTCACTTCTTCCGATTTCAGTATCTGCGTCAGCATCGCCAGCTTGTGGTTGTAATCGTCGGCCAGGTGTATCCACTGATGGATCTTGCCCTTTTCCTTGCGTGACGGTTCGGCCTCAAGCAGGGCCGGATCATTGAGGATGCGTTCGGCAAACAGCTCTACGCTGTCGCCCTCCAGGGTGGCGGAGAATAAAAAGCACTGGCGGCGGTTTTTCGCTTCGTCGCAGATGCGCAGCATTTCCTTGCGGAAACCCATGTCGAGCATGCGATCTGCTTCGTCGAGGATCAGCAGCTCGACGTTTTCCGCGTGGAAGTTTTCGCTCTCCAGGTAGTCCATCAAGCGGCCCGGGGTGGCGATCAATATATCGTTGTTCTTCTCGAAGATATCCTTATGGCTGCCGTAATTGATGCCGCCGGTGACCACGCCGATTTTCAGGTGGGTCTTTTCCGCCAGGAGCTGGCATTGCTCGTGAACCTGATAGGCCAGTTCGCGGGTCGGGGTCATGATCAGCACGCGGGCAAAACCCGGATCGCGACGCGGGAAGTCGAGCAGGTATTGAATTGCCGGGATCAGAAAGGCGGCGGTTTTACCCGTACCCGTCGGGGCAGAGGCAAGCACGTCGCGGCCCGCCATGGCTTCGGGGATCGCCAGTTGTTGAATGCTGGTGGCGGTTTTGAAGCCCATTTTGTCGATGGCGGTTAACAGTTTTTGATCGAGATCGAATTCGGCAAATTGCATAAAGAGATGTAAATGAAGGACAATAAGCGTCAATTATACGCGGGATAAGACGTTTGTTGAACGAAAAGGTAAAGAAAATGTCCGGCTTTCGCTTTAAGCAGTTTTATATCGACCAGCAGGACGCCGCCATGAAGGTGGGCACCGACGGCATTTTACTGGGCGCCTGGGCCGATTTGGAGGGGTGTCAGCGGATTTTAGATATCGGCACGGGAACCGGTTTGCTGGCGCTGATGGCCAAGCAGCGACAACCGGAGGCCGAGGTCACTGCGCTGGAGATCGATGCCTCAGCGGCCCGCTGTGCGGCGGCAAATGTTGCCGCCAGTCCCTGGCCCGACATCGACGTGCTGCACAGCGATGTTGCGGATTACGAAACCGAGCGGCGCTTTGATTTGGTGATCAGCAACCCGCCTTATTTTGTCGACAGCCTGAAAAGCCCGGATCCCCGACGCCTGCTTGCACGGCATACGGATTCGCTCGGTTTTGCAGACCTGCTCGGACACTTCGTACGCCTGACCCACGATAACGGCCGAATGGCCCTGGTGTTGCCGATTGACGCCCTGGCGCAGATGCAAACCCTGTTGCCGCAGCACGGGCTTGCCATGAGTCGCCTGATCAGGGTAAAAACAACGATCCGAAAGCCTTCCGGCCGGATTTTACTGGAGCTGGTGAAACAGCATGAAAGGCCTTGTATTGAGGATGAAATATGCATCCACGGGCCTGACGGCGGGTACAGTGAAGACTATATTTTATTGTGTAAGGCCTTTTACCTGAAAATGCCTGATTGAGGAGACGCCTTATTCGTACTTTAGCCTTTATATGCGCTCTGTTCGCGGCGGCTGCGTTGGCCGACGAACCCGAGTTGGTGGTCTATTTTGAACACAACCCGCCGTTTCAGATGGTCGGTGAACAAGGGGCCGGCTACGGTCCCTTGCTGGATTTTACTCGTTCCCTGCTGGAAGAGGCCGATATCGACGGCAATTTCGTCGCCCAGCCCTGGGCGCGCATTTTATCGAAGAGTGCAGAAAGACGAAATGCGCTGATCCTTTCTATCGCACGTACGCCCGAGCGGGAAGCCGATTTCAACTGGCTGACCGAAATTTACCGTGGCTCATCCTTCGTCTGGAAGGTACGCGGCAAGCCGGATCCTGAAAACGTGTTTTTCGGCGTCGAGCGCGGCAGCCACAAGATGGAGCACCTGAGCGAGGTGGTCGGTCGCGATCACGTCGTGGAGTTTCTTGATTCCGAGCAGGCGCTCGCCAACCTGCTGAAGGGGCACGTTCAGCGTTACGTCGGGCTGTCGTTTGCGGTGGCCGGAAAAATGGCCGAACTGCAGCAGCCGATGGAGCGGCTGGAGAGAATGGAGGTATTTAACGAGCCGGGTCAGGGCAATACGCGGATGTATCTGGCCCTGACCTTAGGAACCGACAGAAATCTCGAAATGCGGCTGCGGGATGCCCTGAATGTTCCCCATATTAAGCTGGAACTGGATGCGATCCGACGCCATTTTATCGAAACCGAGCGCAGCCTATAGGGTTTGCTGGTACTCGGTCAGTATCTGTTCTATCCAGCTGGCGATGCGTTCGTCGCTTTTGTCATACTGGCTGTCTTCATCGAGCGCCAGGCCGACGAAATACTTGCCGTCGTTGGTGAGCGCCTTGGAAGCCTCAAATTCGTATTCTGCGTCGTTGGGCCATTTGCCGATAAAGCTAACCCCCTGCGGCGCGATTTTATCGTGCAGCATGCCGAGGGCGTCCTGGAACCACTGGCCGTAACCCTGTTGGTCGCCCATGCCGAACAGGGCGATGGTTTTTCCGCTGAGGTTGACGCCGTCGATGTCGTCCCAGTGCGATTCCCAGTCTTCCTGCAGTTCCCCGAAGTCCCAGGTGGAGATACCAAAAATTAAAAAGTCGTATTGTTCGGCAAGCGCCAGGGCATCGTCTTTGATGTTGTGCAGCGTAACCAGCTCTTCGCCGAGGATATCGCGGATTTTCTCCGCCGCCATTTCCGTGTAACAGGTGGTCGAGCCGTAAAATAAACCGATCTGCATGGAGTTTATCACTTGTCTGTGGGCTGATAAGATATGCGGCGAAGTCTAACCCAAGCGGCCGTAAATTGATACCGGCCGGCGATGTCGGCGCGGTGCAATTGAGAGGTGAAATGCAAGCGAACCAAGAATATTTAGAACTGTTTCTCGATTCCCTCTATCTCGAGCAGGGAGTCAGCGACAACACGTTGGCGGCCTATCGCAGCGATATCAGCAAATTCTGCCAGTTTCTCGGGCACAAGGCGCTGCTCGACGTGGACGAGTTTGACATCAATCGTTATCTCGCACACCGGGTCGACTTGGGCCTGAAACCACGCAGCACCGCGCGCTGTTTGAGCGCATTGAAACGCCTTTACCTTTACCTGGTGCGGGAAAAATACCTTGCTCGCAGCCCGCTCGGAAATATAGAGCAGCCCAAAATGGCCAAATCCCTGCCCAAAACCCTGAGCGAAGAGGAGGTCGAGGCCCTGCTCGAAAGCCCGAACCTCGACGATCCCATGGGACTGCGCGACCGCGCCATGTTGGAACTCTTGTATGCCACCGGGCTTAGGGTCAGCGAACTGGTGGGACTTAGGATGGAGCAGATAAGTGTTTCCCAGGCGGTGGTATTCGTTAAGGGGAAGGGCAACAAGGAACGCCTGGTGCCGATGGGCGAGGAGGCGCTCGACTGGCTGGAGCAATTTATCAAGTTCGGCCGTCCCCGGCTTATTCGCCATGCCACGGATTTTGTCTTTCCTTCAAAGCGCGGCACCGGCATGACGAGACAAACCTTTTGGCATCGCATCAAGCACTATGCTATGTTGGCGAATATTGATTCGGAGCTGTCGCCGCATACCCTGCGCCACGCATTTGCAACTCACTTGCTTAATCATGGTGCGGACCTTAGAGTGGTACAGATGATGCTCGGTCATAGTGACTTGTCGACCACACAAATATACACTCATGTGGCCAACGAAAGGTTAAAATCGGTGCACCAGCAGCATCACCCTCGTGCTTAGAGAATTTTTTCCGTGCTTGGGCGGTCTGATAGCATAGAAGACGAAGTAATTAAGAGACAGATATGAAAAAATTAGTATTCGCAGCGGCCCTGCTGGGCGGCAGTATGGCGGCGCTGGCCGACGGGGTTGCAACCGACGCACCTATGGTAGTTGAGAGCAACGCCATGATTATCAGCAAGTTTGCTGCGCTGGGCATCAAGGTCACTCAGGTAAAGCCGACGCCGGTTCCGGGCATGAACGAGCTGCTCACCGATAAAGGCGTGCTGTACGCCTCCGACAACGGGCAGTATCTGTTTCAGGGCACGCTGATCGATATTGACGGCCGTAAGAACCTGACCGAAGAAGCGTTGGGCCAGGTGCGTCAGGAAGGCATCGCCCAGTATGAAGATTCGATGATCGTCTACAAGGCCGAACATGAAAAGGGCAAGATCACCGTCTTTACCGATATTACCTGTGGCTATTGCCGCAAGCTGCACCGCGAACTGGACGATTTCCTGAAAGCCGGTATCACGGTGCGTTACCTGGCGTACCCTCGTGCCGGTATCGGCAGCAGCGGTTATACGGATCTGATGAATGTCTGGTGCGCTGCGGATCCTAAACAGGCCCTGACCGATGCCAAGGCCGGCAACAAGACGGCAAAAGCCGAAAACTGTACCGCGCCGCTGGCCGAGCATTATCAGCTGGGTCAAAGCTTCGGTATTAACGGTACCCCGGCCATCATTCTCGAAGACGGCACCATGATCCCAGGTTACCAGCCGGCAGCGGCGATCAGCAACGCCATCGACGCCATGAAAACGGCGGCCCAGGCCGATGCGGCCGAGGAGATGAAGGCCGGTTCTTAACGCCTTCATGGTTTGGTTAGATTAAAAAAGGCCTTTCGGGCCTTTTTTATTCGGGCCGTTTCCTGCCCTTTGCTTGGCTCAGCGCGCTCACCTTTATTCCTCCCGGGGCGGTTTGGCGCGAAGGATGTTGCCGATATTTTTACGGTACTAGCTTCAGAACAATAAGAATTCTATGGAAAAAACGATATTGGCCCGTCCTCGGGTCGACGATTCTCATCTCAGCGCCGCACTGCATCCGGTGATCCGTCAGCTCTATGCTGCGCGCGGGGTGCGTTCCGATGCCGAGCTGAATAACAGCGCCGCCACGCTGGTTGACTTTCGCCTGTTTCAAGACATTGAAAAGGCGGCTGAAATCCTTTGCAATACGTTGAGTGCGCAAGGCAAGGTACTGATCGTCGGCGACTTCGATGCCGACGGCGCAACCAGCACGGCAACCCTGATGCAGGGTCTCGGAATGTTCGGTTTCGAGTGCCTTGATTATCTGGTGCCCGACAGGTTCAGTCTGGGCTACGGGCTCAGCCCGGCGCTTGCCGAGCAGATAGTCACATTGTCGCCGGACTTGGTGATCACCGTGGATAACGGCATTTCCTGTATCGAGGGGATCGACATCGTCAAGGCGGCGGGCATTAAAGTGATAGTGACCGATCACCACCTGCAGGGGGAAACCCTGCCGGGGGCCGATGCCATCGTCAACCCGAATCGCCGCGACTGTGCGTTTCCTTCCAAATCCATCGCCGGGGTCGGGGTGGCGTTTTACCTGCTGGTGGCGCTGCGCCACGTGCTGCGCGAGCGGGGCTATTTCGAGCATTATCCCCAGCCGAACCTGGCCGAGTTGCTGGATATAGTTGCACTCGGCACAGTGGCCGATGTGGTGGCGCTCGACGCCAACAACCGTACCCTGGTTCATCAGGGACTGGCGCGCATTCGCAGCGGGCAGACCCGGCCCGGGATCCGGGCGCTGATCGAGGTGGCCGGACGCAACCAGGCGCGCCTCAGCGCCAGCGATTTCGGCTTTTCCCTCGGACCCCGCTTGAACGCCGCCGGTCGCCTTGACGACATGAGTCTCGGCATCGAATGCCTGCTCGCCGACGACATCAACAAGGCCAGGCGCATTGCCGCAGAACTCGACGGCCTTAACCGTGAGCGGCGCGAAATAGAGCAGGGTATGCAGCAAGAGGCGCAGGCGTTACTTGAACGCCTGATCAATCGCTCGGAGAATTACCCCGACAGCGTATGCCTGTACCAGGCCGATTGGCACCAAGGGGTGATAGGGATACTGGCCGGGCGCCTGAAGGAACATTACCACAGGC
>JBNKEN010000008.1:0-5366 GCA_050288805.1 Pseudoalteromonas sp. | reverse complement strand
TTCCAGTGTTCGCCGTCCTGCACCAGGTGAAAATTCGGATCGGGCAGGTTTTGTTGGGTGTGGGATTGTGCGTCCCCGAGATCCCAGTCGACGAACCAAAACTGTTCCACCAGGTCGGCCAGCGCCTGCTCGGGAAAATACCTGCGCAAGCTGTATTTTGCCGAACTTTGCTGCTGGTGCAGTACTCCGGTGATCGTATTGGTGTTTGCTTGCAAATTAATTCTTCATTTTTTGTACCGTGGCGCGTTTTTACAATACGCCCTGTGCCCGTAATGGTACGCTTGATAACAGATAAATACATAACAAAATGAGAGGGTTTTATGCAACTAAAGGGAAGTTTTCAAATCACCGACTGGCAGGAATCAACGGACAAACAGTTTGACGACGGGGGCAAATTAAGTACGGCCGCCGTTTGCCAGGACTACAGCGGCGATATCACCGGAAAAAGCGAACTCAAATATCAAATGAACTACCGGGCAAACGGAACGGCCAGTTTTATCGGGTTCGAATACATCACCGGGTTGATAGCCAACAAGCCCTGCAGACTGACGCTAAAACACGACGGCCAATTCGAAGCGGGCAAGGCAAGAAGCCGGTTTGTCGTGATCGACTGTTCGCTCTTTGAGGAACTGACGGGCACGCAGGGGCATTTCGAGTCGGCAGAAGGCGAGCAGGCCCACTACGTGATAGGTTGAAGCTGTTTTAAATCCGTCGATCACAAGCCCGACCAATCCTTCTCGGCGCGACCAATTCGCAACAGCGGCAGGAAAAACAAAAATTCGATCGCGCTGCCGGTCAGGGCGCCGAGATAAAAAGGGGCGTTCAGGGCAAGCAGCAGCCAGGCTGAAAACACCAGTGTGGCGCCGAGCAGCCAGTAGGTTTTCAGACCGTAAAGGGTTTTGAAGGTGAGGTAGCGCATCCCGATCACCGCCAGCATGGCCGGGTAGAACCATTCGATGCGACTGAGTGACGCCCCGTACGCCAGCGCCATGCCGAGGATTAAAATGGCGGTGCCTTCAAGGGCCAGGGAACCGAGGGGATTGTCCCTGCGATGCGCACTCGGGCGCCCGAGTAGCTTGCCGAGCAGCAGCGAAAGGGGAAATATCAGCATGCCGCCGAAAAACAGCGTCAGCATACTATGGGTGGCGGTGCCGTTGAGGGCAACCAGGGCGGCGGTCAGCCACACGCATGCCGAGACAACGACCCCGGTGGCCCCGGCCAGATAAGTGTAGCGCATGTCCTGTTGTGCAGCGGCGATATCCATGTTGGTTTCCTGTCGGTTTTGTTAGGGTGTTTTTACCAGTGTTCCACAGTTGATTTTCCTTTTCCAGAAACGCGGTGAAAAATCTGACCGGTGTTTTCAGGGAGCAACCCGCATTTCGAGGGGGGCATGCTGACGGCGGCTGTGATAACGTATGGCTTTCGAACAGTTCCGGCGGCGAAGCAAACTCCATGACGATGAAAATCCCAAGTGTGCCCGGTTATCAGATACCCAATGCGTTTATTCGCTGGCATTTCGATGCGCTTTCGCACAATCCTGCCCTGGCGCACACCCTGATAAGCGGTCTCGCGATTCCCGAGGAGGTTTTCAGCGAGGACGGCAAAGCGCTCAGCGCCAACCGCTATGCCGAGCTTTTAAGCCGCACCATCATTGCCCTCGACGACGAGAGCTTCGGCACCCTGGCAAGACCGCTCAGGCGCGGCAGCTTTCATATGATGTGCCATGCCGCCATCGGCTGCACCACCCTCGGCGCCACCGTCGCCCGCTGTATCCGTTTTTATCGCCTGATGAACGACCAGATCCGCTGGCGTCTCGAAAGTGACGGCGAGTGGGCCGAGCTGCATCTTGATTTGGCTGACGTCGACGCCGAGAGCGGCAGCTACTTTTACGCCTTCCTTACCTGCATCCTCTGGCGTTGGTTAAGTTGGACGGTGGACGACGACCTGGAGATCGCCCGGGTGGATTTTATGTTTGCCGCGCCGGACTGCGCCGAGGAAATTCGCGACATATTCAAAGACAGGGTGGAATTCGGGCAACCGGCGACACGGATCCGCTTTTCTTCGGCCTACCTCAACAGACCGGTCAGGCAGACGCCGCGCACCCTGGAGATGTTTCTTATCAAGGTGCCGGAATGTTTGCTCAGCCACTACCGCACCGACATGCGCCTCGGTAAACGGCTGCGCGATTACCTGCAGGCCATGCCTGCGCTTAACGAGGTGACGCTGGCGATGGCGGCGGAGTATTTTTGTTGCAGCGAACAGACCCTGATCCGCGGGCTGCGCGCTGAACACACCCGGTTTAAAACCATCAAGGACGAAATCCAGAAACGCCGCGCCCACACCCTGATGCTGACAAGCGGGTTGTCGAACCAGGAAATTTCCCGCGAGCTCGGTTTTTCAGAGCCGAGCGTGTTCTACCGCTCGGTGAAAAATTGGTTTGGCCAGACGCCGAACCAGTACAGGCAAAGCGTCGCCGAGGCGGAATAACCGCAAGGGCGCTGGTCGCAGGGTTAAATGTCCTTGTGGCTGTAAGCGTCTCCGTAAGTAACATTTTCTTTAAGCTGTCAGTTATTGTCACTAAGCTGTCAGTTCCTGTGATAGGCAGTCTCGCCTGAAGCTTCTATGATTGTTTAAAAGCAACGTCAGGAATGCCTTATATGTCAGAAGCCTATATCTTTGATGCCATTCGAACACCGCGCGGTCGCGGCAAGGCCAGCGGTGCGCTCTACGGCGTCAAACCCATTACCTTGCTCGCGGATCTGTTGAACAGCTTGCAATCGAGAAACAATTTTCCCACCGCCGAGGTGGACGACATCGTGATGGGCTGCGTCACCCCGATAGGCGAACAGGGCGCGGATATCGCCAAGATTGCGGCGCTGTTTGCGGGCTGGGACGCCGATTGCGCGGGCGTTACCCTGAATCGTTTTTGCGCCTCGGGCCTTGAGGCGGTCAATATGGCGGCGATGAAGGTGCGCTCCGGCTGGGAACACCTGGTGGTGGCCGGTGGGGTGGAATCCATGTCGCGGGTGCCCATGGGCAGCGACGGCGGGGCCTGGGCCTACGATCCCGAAACCAGTTTTAAAACCGGCTTTATGCCGCAAGGCATAGGTGCAGACCTTATCGCCACCCTGGGCGGTTACGACCGGGACACGGTCGATGCCTTTGCGGTATCTTCACATCAAAAGGCCACAGCGGCCTGGCAGCGCGGCGCGTTCGCACGCTCCGTGGTGCCGGTATGCGATCGCAACGGCATGACGTTGCTGGAGCGCGATGAGCTCGTTCGCGCCGATGCCAGCCTGGCAACCCTCGCGACCCTGAAACCATCGTTCAAAACCATGGCCCAGATGGGGTATGCCTCGGTGGCCAAGGCCGGCTATCCCGAGGTTGAAAAAATCGATCATGTTCACACCCCGGGCAATTCGTCCGGTATCGTCGACGGTGCCGCGGCCGTACTCGTCGGCTCAATGCAGGCGGCGGAAAAATTCGGCCTCACGCCGCGGGCCAAGATCATCGCCACGGCGCTGGTCGGCACCGAACCCACCATCATGCTCACCGGCCCGGCTCCGGCGGCGCGCAAGGCGCTGGCGATCGCCGGGCTTGAGGCCTCGGACATCGACCTGTTCGAGGTCAACGAAGCGTTTGCCTCCGTGGTGCTGCGCTTTATGGACGAGCTCCGGGTACCGGCCGAGAAGGTTAACGTCAACGGCGGCGCCATCGCCATGGGTCACCCGCTGGGCGCCACCGGCGCCATGATCCTCGGCACCCTGCTCGACGAGCTGGAAGCCAGGGATCTGAAACGCGGCCTTGCGACCCTGTGCGTCGGCGGCGGCATGGGCATCGCCTGTATTATCGAGCGCGTTTAGGAGGCCTTATGAGTTCGGTTCGCTATCACATAGACGACAACAAGATTGCACATCTTTTCTTTGACCGCGCCGATTCGGCGATCAACATCATGGATTTCGCGTTCGGCGTCGATTACGCCCGGGCCGTCGACGGCCTGCTCAAAGAGGATTTCATCGGCGTATTGCTGCGCTCCACAAAAGAGACCTTTTTCGCCGGCGGCGATCTGGGCCTGCTTTCGAGCGTAGACAACGCGCAAAAGGCCCGAGAACTTTACGACCTGACCATGAGCTACAAGGCCACCATGCGCAGGCTTGAAACCTGCGGCAGGCCGGTGGTCGCCTGTATCAACGGCTCGGCGCTCGGCGGCGGGTTCGAGGTGGTGCTGCCAAGTCATTACCGCATTGCACTCGCCAATCCGAAAACCCGCCTGGGGCTGCCCGAGGTCAACTGGGGGCTGCTGCCGGGGGCGGGCGGGGTTACCCGGGTAACCCGTTTGCTGGGTCTCGAACGCGCCATGCCGCTGCTGACCCGGGGGATCCTGTTTACCCCGGAACAGGGGCTGGAAAACGGTCTCGTTCACCAAGTAGCCGAAAGCGAGGAGGACATGCTGGCGGCGGCCGTAGCCTGGATAAGGGCGAACCCGGATGCGGCCCAGCCCTGGGATAAAAAGGGCTACCGTATGCCGGGCGGTGCGCCGACATCCCCTGCAATGGCGCAGGCGCTGTTTATGGCTCCTGCCATGCTCAATAAGGCCACCCAGGGCACCTTGCCGTCGCCCCGGGCGGTGATATCGACCATGGTGGAGGGCGCGCTGGTGGATTTCGATACCGCCTGCGTGATCGAAAGCCAGTACTTTGTCGAGCTGGCTCGCGGCCAGGTGGCGAAAAACCTGATCGGCACCTTTTGGTTCCAGCACAACGAGATAAAAGCAGGCCGGGCGCGTCCGAGTGGCGAGAAAACCCGCTTTGCCAAGGTCGGGGTGCTCGGCGCCGGTATGATGGGGGCGGGCATCGCCTATGCCTGCGCCAGCCGCGGCATTGAAGTGGTGCTGAAGGACGTTTCCCTCGAGGCGGCGGAGCGCGGCAAGGGCTACAGCAGGCGTCTGCTTGAAAAGCGCCTTGCGCGCGGCCGTATCGACGAAGCCGGTATGGCGAAGACGCTTGAACTCATCCAGATCACCGACAGCGCCGCTGCGCTGGGCGGATGCGACCTCGTGGTTGAAGCCGTGTTTGAAGACAGGGCACTCAAGGCCAAGGTGACGCAAGAGGTCGAAGCCGTGCTGGCGCCGGATGCGGTATTCGGTTCCAACACCAGCACCTTGCCTATCGGCGGACTGGCCGAGGCCTCGGTGCGCCCGGAAAACTTTATCGGCATTCATTTCTTCTCGCCGGTCGACAAGATGCCGCTGGTGGAGATCATCGTCGGCGAAAAAACCGCCGACGACACCCTGGCCAAGGCGTTTGATTTTGCCGTCCAGCTCGGTAAAACGCCGATCGTCGTCAACGACAGCCGCGGCTTCTACA
>JBNKEN010000007.1:0-3776 GCA_050288805.1 Pseudoalteromonas sp. | reverse complement strand
GAGCGCGGTTGCTCTGTGTCACCGGCTTGAGGTGCTGCCCTACGATGGGGAGGTTGAAGAAACCTGCCTGCGGGATATTGCCGCCGACTGCTATGAACTGGTATCCGATATCGTGTTGCGCCCGCCCCGGAGCCTGATTTTTTTTACCGCCTCCATGCTGGGTATTTACCAAACTCTTGAACGTTACTGGCAGGCGCTGGAGCCGTTTTTTCGGGGCGAGGGGCTGGGCTTTTATTATGCGAGCGCCGACAGCATGGAGGCGGCCGAATTGCTGGCGCAAACCGGCTGCCGGTTTATCAGTGCAGACAGAAACATCGCTCAGCGATGTCTGGCGAGCATCTCGGTTGCAGAGTTGCCGCTCGAACGCGACGTCCTTACCCAGTTAAAGCGATTGGGGCTAAACCGCCTTGAGGAGCTGCTGGTTATCCCCGCGGCCGAACTGGCGCTGCGTTTCGATGTGCGTGTGGTGGATTATCTGGCGCGCCTGCGGGGAAAGATAACCAGCCGGGCCGTGTTTTATCAGCCTCCGGCGGAGTTCAGCCGCCATCTGGAACTCAGTTACGAAATAACCGACAGCCAGCGACTGCTGCATCCGATGTCGCAGCTTATCGCCCGCTTGAGTGAATTTCTTCGCCGCGGCGAGCTGGCAACCCGTCAGTTGGTATTTTCCCTGCTGCATCGTGAAGCCGGGGCCGATACCCTGGTGTTGCATAGCGTGGAAGCCGAATCCCGCTGCGAATCCTGGGTCGCGTTGTTAAGGCTCAGGCTCGAGCGCCTGCAACTGGCGGAACCTGTGATCGCAGTACGCCTTGTTTGCCGGGAGCTGTGTCAATCCGGGCATGAGGTCAAAGGCTTGTTCGATGCTCGGCGTGCCCGCCTTAACCGGCAGCAGCTGGTAAGTATTCTGGCAGCGCGACTCGGCAACGAAGCCGGTTACAGTCCGGTGCTGGAAAACACCCATGTGCCGGAACTCGCCAACGGCCGCAGCGCCATGCTGGCGGTATCAAGCGCGCATATTTGCAAAGCTTCCCGGCCGAGTTTGCTGCTGCCCTATCCGCAGCCGCTTGACGGGCCACTGACCCTGCTAAGCGGTCCTGAGCGGGTGCAAAGCCAATGGTGGCAGGGAGAGATGGTCGAACGGGATTACTTTGTTGCACAAAACGGCCGAGGACATCTGAGCTGGGTATTCAGGGACAGGGCCGGGCGCTGGTTCGTGCAGGGGTATTTCTGCTGAGGTGACTATGAGGTATGCCGAGCTTTACTGCCAGAGTAATTTTTCCTTTCTGCACGGGGCTTCTTCGCCGGAAGAGTTGGTAATGCAGGCCGCGGAGCTGGGCTATGAAGCCCTGGCACTGACCGATGAATGCTCGGTGGCCGGAGTGGTGAGGGCGCACAGCTATATCAAGGATCGGGGGCTGGATCTCAAGCTGATCGTCGGCAGTAAGCTGTGTTACCGGGAGCTGACATTGCTGGTCTTGTGCCCGGATCGCTTGGCCTGGAGCCAGTTGTGCCGGGTGATCAGCAATGCCCGAAGACGCAGTCGCAAGGGCGAATATGCGCTCGATGAATGGGATCTGAAAACCCTGCAGGGTTGTTTGCTGATTTGGCTGCCTGCGGGCGATGAAGCGGCAGACAAACATTGGGGCAGCTGGTTGAAAAGGCATTATGCCGCAGACCTCTGGGTCGGGCAGACCCGTTACCTCGAACAGGATGATATGGCCAAGCTGGCATATAGAACGCAGCTTGCAAAGGTGTTTGAGTTGCCCCGGGTGGCGCTGGGGGGAGGTCTTTTCCATCACCCCGACAGATTGGCGCTGCAACATGTATTGACGGCGATCCGCAACAAAAGCACGGTTACCGCCCTGGGGGCAGGGCTGTTGGCCAACGCGGAATATGCGCTGCGGGATAAGGACAAACTGGCGCGACTGTTCGACACCGAACTATTAAGGGAAACGATAACACTTGCCGCACGCTGCCGGTTTGAGCTGACGGAGCTGAGTTATCAATATCCCAAGGAGCTGGTGCCGGATGGCATGACGCCCATCGCCTATCTCAGGGACAGGGTCGAGGCCGGGATCAAATTGCGTTTCAGCGAGGGGGTGAGTACGGAACTCAGGGCCTTGATCGATAAGGAACTGGCCCTTATCGAGGAGCTCGGCTACGAATTTTTCTTTATCACGATTTACGACATAGTGCAGTTCGCCAAACGTCGCGGGATCCTTTACCAGGGCCGCGGCTCGGCGGCGAATTCCGTGGTTTGCTACTGCCTGGAAATCACCGCGGTGGATCCGCGTCAGATCAGCGTGCTGTTCGAGCGTTTTATTTCCAAGGAACGGAACGAACCGCCGGATATCGACGTCGATTTCGAACATCAGCGCCGTGAAGAGATCTTTCAGTACATCTACGGCAAGTACGGGCGAAAACGGGCGGCGCTGGCTGCCACCGTGATCACCTACCGCCTGAAAAGCGCCATCCGCGATGTCGGCAAGGCGCTCGGCTTTGCCGAAACCCGACTGGATTACTTTATTAAGAACATCAACCGGCGCCATGCCAGTGACACTTGGCAGGCCCAGCTGATGGCATTGGGGCTTGACGGTGAATCGCTCGTCAACCGCCATTTCTTTCGCCTGGTGGATGAAATCCGGGGTTTTCCCCGTCATTTGTCGCAACATGTCGGCGGTTTTGTCATCTCCGAGGGGCCGCTTCATGAACTGGTGCCGGTGGAAAACGCCGCGATGGCGGAACGCACGGTGATCCAGTGGGATAAAACGGATCTCGAAAGCCTCGGGCTGTTAAAGGTGGATGTGCTGGCACTCGGCATGTTAAGCGCGTTAAAACGTGCCTTTGCGCTTATCGGTGAGCATTACGGCCATCACTGGGATATACCTTCGGTGACCCGGCTTGGCGATGATCCCCAGGTGTACGCCATGTTGCAACGGGCGGATACGGTCGGGGTGTTCCAAATAGAATCTCGCGCCCAGATGAGCATGTTGCCGCGGCTGAAACCCGCCTGTTATTACGACCTGGTGATCCAGATAGCCATAGTGCGGCCGGGCCCGATCCAGGGGGACATGGTGCATCCCTATCTCAGGCGTCGTGACGGCATTGAAGCGGTTGATTACCCCTCACAAGAGGTGAAATCCGTGCTGGAACGCACTCTGGGCGTGCCTATTTTTCAGGAGCAGGTGATTAAAATCGCCATGGTTGCCGCCGGTTTTTCCGGCGGTGAGGCGGATCAGCTGCGCCGGGCCATGGCGAAATGGCAGCGCGACGGCGAGCTTACCCGGTTCAGGAATAAGCTGATCGACGGTATGCTCAGGCGAGGTTACCCGCATGAGTTTGCCGAGCGGATCTACCAGCAAATTTGCGGTTTCGGTGAATACGGATTTCCCGAATCTCATTCCGCCAGTTTTGCCGTACTGGCCTATGTGTCCGCCTATTTGAAATATTATTATCCCGCGGCGTTTTTCTGCGCCCTGTGTAACAGTTTGCCGATGGGTTTTTATTCCTTCGATCAACTTTTACAGGATGCCAGGCGTCATGGCGTGCCGGTGCTGGCGCTCGATATCAATCGTTCGCGGTTTGAGCACGGCCTGGAGCTGAGCGGCACTGAGTGGGGGATACGGATAGGGTTTTGTGCGGTAAAGGGATTGTCTGAGAGTGCGGCCGAAAAATTGTTAAATAATCGCCCCGATACGGGCTACCGAAGCATCGGCGAATTGTTGCGATCGGGGCTCGGCCGTGCTGAGCTGAACGCCCTTGCCGGCAGTAACGCC
>JBNKEN010000006.1:0-9896 GCA_050288805.1 Pseudoalteromonas sp. | reverse complement strand
CGCGATGCGGTGCGGGCGAACTCGAACGCCAGCCGCTCTCCCACATACAGCTCGGTGATATCCACCTCGGCGGAAATCACCAACAGCCGCCCGCGGTCGTAGCATTCGTCCACCAGGGCGATAAAGCGCCGCGCCTCGTCGTCAAGCCGACAGGCCCGAACACTTTCCTGTTGTCGCAGATAGCCGTCTTCAACCCCGAGCGCCGCACCGCCAGCGGCATCGCCCAGCCCCATTTGCGGCACATTGGCAAGATAGATGCGTTCGAAGTCGTCGGCCAGGCGCATATAATCGCGGCTGCTGCGCGGCCCGCCGCAAAGCGCCATAAAATCGAACAGCACGGCGCGTTCGTTGCGCGCCAGATACGGCAACTCACGGCCCCATAATGTCAACGAACCGGCCTGCTGCACATGGCCGAAATCCGCCAGATGCGCGAACAGCCAGTCGCCCTCTGCGGCCAAACCGTAGTGACGATAGTGGCGGCCGAAACGCCAGCGATGATCCTGCTCACCCGCCACGCTGATCACCCGGCAATAGCGCTGCAGCAGTTCGATGGTGGGGAGAAAGCGCTGGCGCTGTAAACCGTTGCGATATAGCTCTCCGGGGGCGCAGTTGGAGGTCGCCACCAGCACCACGCCCTCGGCAAACAGCGCCTCAAACAGTCCGGCAAGGATCATGGCATCGCCGATATCGCTGACGAAGAACTCGTCGAAACACAGCACCTTAGTGGTTTTCGCCCAGTCACGCGCCACGCGACGCAGCGGATTTTTACTGCCCTGTAATTCGCCGAGCCGCCGGTGCACCCGCGCCATAAAATGATGAAAGTGCAGCCGCTGCTTCTGCACAACCGGCAGGTTGGCGAAAAACAGGTCCATCAACATCGACTTGCCGCGTCCGACCGGACCGTACAGGTAAAGCCCGGGAATGCGTTGCCGCCGCTGCCAAAAACGCGTTGCTTTACAAAGAGCCTGAGACAACGCCTGCAACCCTTCCACCGCCTCTTGCTGGGCGGGGTCCGGCACTAATTGCCCGGTGGCTATCATTTCCCGATATGGTCCGACTATCATGCTGTTTGACTATCCGTTATACTCGGCGCCATTGTAGCTAAGCGCGAATAAGATCCCAATGAAATTCCCCTGTCGCCTCGACAAATTCGTCAGCCATCTGGCCGAATTACCCCGCACTAAAACCAAGGCCGGTATCAAGCGAAAACTCGCCACGGTCAACGGCACCGTGATCACCTCGTTCGATCATCCCGTCACCTTGGATGACGACGTTTACTGGGACGGCGAGCCTCTGCGTTACCTGGGTAAGCGCTATTTTATGCTGAACAAGCCGGTGGGCTATATCTGCGCCAACGCCGATGAAATGCACCCCACGGTGTTCGATCTGCTCGACGAACCGAATATGCAAGACTTTCATGTTGCAGGGCGTCTCGACATCGACACCACGGGCCTGGTGCTTATCAGCAACGACGGCGACTGGTCGCACCGCATTACCTCGCCCAAGCACAAGAAGATGAAAACCTACCTGGTGGAAACCGCCGACCCGGTCAGCCAGGACGATATTCTTGCCCTGGAGCAAGGGGTTCAGCTGCACGGTGAAAAAGAGCTCACCCTGCCGGCGGTCGCCGAGCTGCTGGCGCCCTACCAGGTGCGCCTGTCGATCTGCGAAGGCAAATACCATCAGGTAAAGCGCATGTTCGCGGCCCTTGGCAACAAGGTCGTTGAGCTGCACCGCGAGGCCATCGGCGGCGTAGCCCTTGACGATGCGCTGGCTCCCGGCGAATACCGCCCGCTCAGCGACGAAGAGCAAGCCCTGCTCGGGTAACTTGCTACTAAACACCAGCCATACGTTAATCACCGCATGCAGGTCTTTTTTGCACAAAAAAAGACCTGACAAACAACCCCCTTCATGGTAATCATAATAGGGCTCGCCGGCCGCAACGGCCGACGGGTTCTTACAATAACAACCTGAGTGACTTCCCTTATGACCAGAAAACTCACCTTGCGCAGTAAAACCTTGCTTTTTATGACAGCGTTGTCTTTATCGCTTTTATTGATCTCGCTGCTGGGACTGCAGGCTCTGCGCCACGCCAGCGAGAAAGACAACATAGCGCGTATCAACCAGCTGATGAAAAGCACGGTCAACATAGTACGGCAGTTTGAAATCATGGCCGAGCGCGGCGAGTTGAGCGACGCGGAGTCCCGCCGCCTGGCCACCCGTTTGCTAAGGGAAAACAAGTACCATGATTCCGAATACGTGTATGTGGTGGACGAGCAGCTGGATTTTATTGCCACTCCCCATGATCCGCAGCTTCACGGCACCAGCTTCAACGAGTTCAAGGATGCCGACGGCAACAGCATCGGCCGCATGGTGGAAAACCTGGTGGGACGCCAGACCGGCCGAATCATCAGCTATAACTGGACGTCCCTGCGCGACGGCGATGTCGTCGACCTCACCTCGGTGGTGCAGAAAACCCAGCGCTGGGGCTGGTATATTGGCACGGGGATCAGCTACAAGGAGGTGGATGCCCGCTACTGGGACACCGCGAAATGGCTGGTCGGCCTGTCGCTGCTGATCACCGTATGCCTGACCTATGCCCTGGCGCGCTTCGGCCTGTCACTCAGCAACGCCCTCGGCGGCGAGGTGAACGACGTGCTGGCCATGGTGCGCCGGGTTTCCCGCGGCAAGCTGAACTCACACCTCAGTCACCCGGTCGCATCGCCCGATAGCATTCTGGGTGCCATGAATTATATGCAACAGGGGTTGCGCGGCGTGGTTTCCGGGATCAAGCAGGTCGGTGACGTATTGCAGCAGCAAGGGCTGGCCTCTGAGTCCCGCTCAAACGAACTGGAGCGCCTGACCCGCACCCTCAACGATGAAACCCGCATGGTGGCCTCGGCCATTACCGAATTGACGGCCTCGGCGCAAACCGTGGTGGAACACGCCGAACAGTCTGCCGTTTCGGTGGCGGAAGCGGAGCGACAGGGGCAGGCGGCAGCGCGCCTGACGGTTGAGGCGACCGACACCATCGCGCTTTTGGAGCAGCAAATTGACAGCGCTGGTAATAATATTCAACTGCTTGATGATGAGGTCAACCATATCGCCAGCGTGCTCGGTGTGATCCAGGGCATCGCCGAACAGACCAACCTGCTGGCGCTCAACGCCGCCATCGAGGCGGCGCGGGCCGGTGAACAGGGTCGCGGCTTCGCCGTGGTGGCCGACGAGGTGCGCCAGCTGGCAAGCCGCACCCAGACCAGCACCGAGGAAATCAGAACCATGATAGGTAAGTTGCAGGCCGCCGCCCTTGACGCCAAGAACTCGGTCACCCTCAGCATAGAAACCAGCGAGCAGACGGTAGCCAAGTCGCACGAGGTCGATCGGGCGCTGCAACAGGTGGCCGAATCCCTCGCCGAAATAGCCGGGATGAGCCACCAGATAGCCCACGCGGCAAAGGAACAACTGGCGGCAGGGGAAGATACGGCACGACGTATCGTGGTGATCTCCGACAATGCGGCGCACACCGCCGAACTGTCGCGCCAGGCGCACCACGCCACCGACAGCATCAACGGCCTGACCGGCGATCTCGATGCCGAAATCGCCAAGTTTGAGGTTTAAAGCGGCTCCGGCCGCCCCTTGTTGCGCTTGCCCTTGAGGTAGGCGTCGCGAAAATCGATAAAATGGCTCGCCAGCTTGGCGCCGGCGTCCGTTTCACCGGCCAGCTCCAGTACCATGATGGCGACCTCGGCGGTACCGAGTTGATGTTCGTGAGGCGCAACCCGCAGACGGTAATCCGAGAGCTTTTCCGGGGTGATCGACAGCAAGGGAAGATGATCCAGATACGGACTTTTGCGGATCATTTTCTTCGCTTCGCGCCAGGTTCCGTCGAGAAAAATAAACAGCGGTTTTTTCCCCGCCACGCGCTCCACCGCAGTAACCACCCGCTCGGGCGGCATGTCCTCGGCGGGGAACACCACAAACGGCTGGTAGGCCGGGTTCGTCAACAGCGCCAGCAGTGCAGGTTCGGGATCGGTTCGGTCCCAGCGAAAGGCATGGTTGTCGGGCACGATATCGGCAATAAGGCGTCCGGTATTCGAAGGTTTGAAACTTTCGTTGTGGTACATCAACAGGCACACCGCACTGTCGCACTCGGCCGTTTGAATGCCGCTGCAGATGCAGTAGGCCCGTGCCAGTAAACAGTGCTCACAGCGGTCCATTCTGCCGCCGCGGGCGTTAAATTCGCGGGTCGATGCCGCCAGCTGCCGGGCGCGCAAACTGAGTACCGAATTTTTTACCATGACCACCTCTCGAACAACGGGCGCGTATTGTATTAAACTGGCCCAGATAAAGATATAAGGACCATCAAAATGCATATTCGCGACTCTGCCCGCCTGCGCTTTCGCCTGATGGATGAAAACGACGGAGAACTGCTGTATCAGCTGGATCAGGATCCGGAGGTGATGAAGTACATCAACGGCGGCCGACCCACAAGTCGTGAAGACGTCACCGATATTTTCCTGCCCCGCATGGCGCGCTACCGCAACCCGGAAAAGGGATGGGGGATCTGGCAGGTGACGTTGAAGGAAAGCGGCGAATACCTGGGCTGGATCCTGGTGCGGCCGATGCATTTTTTCAGCGACAAACGCAACGACGCCAATCTTGAGCTTGGCTGGCGCTTCAAACGCAGCAGCTGGGGCCGGGGATTTGCCGGCGAAGCGGCGACCCGGGTGGTCGACGCGCTAACGGCGGCGCATCCCGAGCTCAGGGCCTTCAGCGCCATAGCCCAGCAACAGAACCAGGGCTCCATCGCCGTCATGAAAAAACTCGGCATGGCGTTTGTGAAAAAAGATCTCTACCGCGACCCCCTCGGCGAATGGGATGTGGTGTTCTACCGCAAGCAGCTTGATAGACCCGGATCTTCAAACGAATAAGCGCAAAAGCGATCCCCATAAAAAGTCTCTGAAGTTGTGCTTTAATTATTTTATCCGGTACAAAAAAATAACAATGAGGGAACAGATATCTGATGCAGATCCACCAAACAACGCCATTAAGGGCCTTTTGTCTGGCGATTGCATTATTTCCGTCGCTCTGTTCGGCATCGGACGAGGACAATCTTTTTTCCCTCGAACTGGAAGCCCTGCTCAACGTTCAGGTCGTCACGCCGGGCAAGAAGGCCCAGTCTCTTTCCGACGTGTCCCAAACCGTATATGTTGTCGAGGCCAGTGAAATTGCCGAACGCAGTTATCGCAATATTATGGAGGCGCTCGACGGTTTACCCGGCATTCATCTACAAAAAAACTGGTATCTCGACCGTTTGGTGGTGCGCGGGCAGGTGCTGACGCTGGACAAACTGTTGCTGCTGGTTGATGGTCAGGCCATGACGATGAAATCCGACAACTACAATATCCTCAACGGCGCCGCCCCGCTGGCAATGCAGGATATTGCACGCATCGAGGTGCTGATGGGGCCCAGCTCAACGCTCTACGGCAGCGGTGCCTTTGTCGGGGTAATCAACATCAAGACGACCAACGCCGAGCCGGGCCTGGCACTCAGGGCCAATGTATCAAGCGCCAACGAGCGCGGCGTCGGCCTCAGTTACGGCACTCAGCTGGGTAACACTCGACTGAGCCTTTCAGGCTCGTATCAGGATTCAAACGGCGACCGTCTGGCACTCAGCTTTCCCGACGGCGTTCCCCCCGCTTACGACGCGACCTCGGTTGTCGCCGACGGTTACAATACGCTCAATGCCAAACGCCTTGCCGCCAAGCTGGAATCGCAGAACCTGATGATCAGGGCTCAGTACAGCGACGCCGAGTTGGGGTGGCCAACGGCCATCTTCGAGACCGATATCAACGACCACGACAACACCTACACCATCCGTCACACATCGGTTCAGGCGCAATATTACACCTCGCTAAGCGAGCATCTGAGTCATCGGCTTCGCGCCTACTTAAATGATGCCACCGGATACTGGCGTGGCGTCTATGGCGGCGAACTTTACCTTGCCCCGGACGGCGAGATCTATGGCGGAAAATATTACGGTGCCGAATATCGGCTCGACTATCACCCGG
The DNA here is from genome assembly GCA_050288805.1 of Pseudoalteromonas sp. Taxonomy (GTDB): domain Bacteria; phylum Pseudomonadota; class Gammaproteobacteria; order Enterobacterales; family Alteromonadaceae; genus Pseudoalteromonas. The sequence continues at coordinate 3,825 of JBNKEN010000006.1, read as the reverse complement.
CAGGCAACCTTTCATTGGTAGGGGGAGTCGAATACACCCGTAACCTCGATGTGCGTTCGGTAGACTATACCGACGAGTTTGAAAACAGCTCGCTGTTCGCCATGCTGGATTACCAAATGACGGAAGCGCTTGGCTTGGAACTGGGGGCGCGAGTGGAGAAATACTCCTACCGCAAAAGCGCCGAAGTGATGCCTCAGTTCGGGTTAGTCTATCGTCCGCAGGAAACCTCGACGCTGAAATTCACCTACGGTGAGGGCTTTATCGCACCGAGCACCTGGGTCAGGGAGCTGCAACAACGCACCGGGCAAACAAGCGTTGCACCGGAACTCTACCAGGCCTATGAAATCTCGTACCAGCATGCGTTTGCCAGTTGGGTGAACACCCTGTCGGCGTTCTATTCCACCCAGTCCGACAATATTCAGGTGGCCTACGACATCAATACGCCAATCGACGTCTATAACTCCCCCAGCCAGGAGCATTACAAGGGGCTCGAGTGGAGTGCAAACATGCTGTTTTCGGAGAGCCATTCGCTTAAACTCAATCTCAGCTATATCGACACCCAAGAAGATTCGGCCGATGGCCAAACCCGCACACTGCCCGGTGTTTCCAAGCATATGGCAAGTCTTGCCTGGCGAACCCGGCTCGACGATCATCAGGTGATGACGTTGGCATACAAGTTCGCAGCGACCCCCGAAGGCTATCCGCATCTGGCCGCCACACACAGAATCGACCTCAGCTGGCACGGCACCGATTTTTACGGTCTCGAGGCATCATTTAAAATCGGCAATCTGCTGAACAAACGGATCGAAACCTACGCCCGAAGCAGCCGCGCCGAATCCATCCCGGATCGCGGCCGCCATATTGCGGCAAGCCTTACCTGGCGCTTTTAATCGCCCGCCAGAAAGCAAATCACAGCGGATTCACATGGTTTTCATTTCCGTTTCAATGCAAGGGCAACTTGAATTTTAACGCCCGACGTTCGTCATGCTCCCTCGATGCGCAATGCAATCTATACTCATAGATATTTATTCTTCCGATATGAACGAGAAAATAAAAGGTTCTCAGCGTCTATGCAGAACATGATTCCATATCCGGCCTATTTCCTCTATTTACTTGGCGTGATCGCCTTTTTATCTGTTCTGGAGCCTGGCCATGCCAGGGAGCTGAAGATAGCGTTCGGGCAGAATCGCCCTCCTTTTGTATTTCAGGAAAACGGTCGCTGGCAGGGCTTTGAAATGGATATCGTTCGCGAAGCACTGCGCCATAAGGGCCACAGCATCAAAGACACCACCCATATGCCCAATAAACGCCTCGCCATCGCGGTATCCGCCATGGGGTACGATGCGGCAGCTGCGGTACAATTTATCGATGACGGCAGCTGGTATTCAGACAATTTCATCGCCTACGAAAACTACGCCATCAGTAAAACGCACCTGGGTCTTAAGATTGAAAGCATCAAGGACCTGACTCGCTACAATCCCGTGGCCTGGCGCAACGCCTACCGAAACTTGGGCCCCGAGTATGAAAAATATTTCGGCCCGCATGCCCGAGGCGGCTACCTGGAAAATTACCAGGAGATTGACGACCAGTCCCTGCAAAACATGATTTTCTGGCGCGACGAAGCCAATGTGTTGATCGTCGACAAAACCCTGTTCCAGTGGTTCCGCAAACGCTTAGCCGCCAGGTACGACACCACGGTGCCCGTCGTCTATCACGATATCTTTCCGCAAAAGACCTACTACCGGGTCAACTTTATCGACAAGGCATTGCGCGACGACTTCAACGAAGGGCTAAGCTACCTGAAGGAAACCGGGCGTTACCAGCAACTGATTGAAAACTATCTGCACTAGGCTTTTATTTTCTTTTTTTGAATAATACGTTTAAATGGAACCTGCTTTTTTGAGTGTGCTACACTCGCCGTGCATGAATGCACCCGTTATTACGCAAAGGACACTATGATGCATCATAAACTTAAGATGGCCGTTTCAGCCGCAGCCCTGGCGCTTCACCTAAACCCGGTATCCGCCGCCCCCGAACCCTTTATCTATGAAAAACCCGGCCGGGGTGCGGTAGCTGAATATCGCATGCGCGCGATTTACGATCTGATCCCCAACCCGACCCAAAGCGCCGCCAAGGCGCGACTGGCAATACTGACCGGTATGCAAAAGACCAAGGGCACGCCATGGATGCTGGAGAGCGAAGGTGACGGCTACATACTGGCTCGCTGGGACTATAAAGGACATGCCATTTATCATCGCATCGAATACAACGAAAAATCGGTCCAGATAAAATACGCCGGCGGCCTCAACGACTACACCTGTAAAATGCGGGCTGGCGACTACTGCTATAAAACCCATACAAACTATTACAAGTACAATATTTCCTTGGTTGAACAACTGAAACAGGCTTTGGCAAGGGGTTAATGGATGAACAAATATACACGCACACTTCGCACACTGATGTTGACACTCGGCCTGGGCATCTGCGCCACCAGCCATGCCTACACCCTGTATGACGACCCGTTTGAACTGCAACCTTATGTCAGTAATCCGGCCGATATCATCAAACAGGGGATCACCTCTTCTAAGTGGCAGGTAGCCAACGAATCGCCCGGCAAGATCGAAGCGCTATGGGATCACAAGGGCTACCGTCTGGTACTGAACATCCACTACGATACCAGCAAGATCTGGTTCGAAGCGGTGTCTGCGGAAAACAACGGCTGCAAAAAGCAGCCATGTGAGGTAGAGCAGCGGCATGTCGATCGCTGGCGCCTGGATCTGCGCCGCTGGATAGCACAAAAGCTCACCGACGAAGCGATCAGGGACGCAAATCGTCAGATTTACCAAGGCGGGCAGTAAACGCTGACGCGACAACGGGGGGCCTTTCGCCCCCGAATTTATTAAGCTCAGCAACAAGTTAACTAAAGTTTTACAAAGCAACCGAATCTTGTAAGAATACCCGCCGATTGAATTTCACTAAAAAGGGAACTTACATGAAATATCCTCTCATCGCCCTCTCCCTCGCCGTTTTGGCCGGTTGCAGCAGCACAGACGACACGAAAACAACCGAACAAGCCAGTGTAAATGCGCCCAAGGCGAGCGAAGCGGCCCCAGCCACAAAAGCGGCTCCTGAGGCAAAAGCGGCTCCTGCCGCAAAAGCGGTTAAGGCCAGCCAGCCGAGTGCGGCCGACGACGACACCCTGTACATAGTTACCAAGGTGCCCTACGCACATCCGGAAAGCATCGCCGACAACATAAAGGATGAGTGCTACCTGCTGGGCAACCAGCTTTCGGATTCGTTGACCAAATACGCCAAGAAACAACGCGTCAAGGTGCAACAGGTCGACGGTGAGCTACCGCAAAAGGGCAAGGTACTGGCACTGACCATAGACAACGTATACAGCGGCGGTAACGCCTTTATCGGCCATCGCAAGTCTGCTTCCGTCACCGCCAAGTTGATGATCGACGGAACCCAGGTTGATCACACCACCAAAACACGCGATTCGGCCGGCGGCGTCTTCGGCGGCTTTAAGGGCTCTTGCTCGGTGCTGGCGCACACCGTAAATACGCTCGGCAACGATATCGCTAAATGGGCCAAAACCAATAAACACCTGCTGTAACAGCGAACCGTACATGGAGAGACAAAAAACCGGCCAAGGCCGGTTTTTTCATGATTGCAGCTGTGCTTGGTATTTTTCCGTCAGCGGTCACGATAAATACGCGTCACCACTATAGTGCTGTTATCTGTGGCCTCTAGGTGCACGGTTACGTTCTTATCCGACTCAAGCAACAGCGCCTCCCCTTGAACCGCTTCAACGGCCTGTGC
>JBNKEN010000005.1:0-1538 GCA_050288805.1 Pseudoalteromonas sp. | reverse complement strand
CTTCCGATCTGACGGAATTGTGGTGTTACGCGAGAACCTGGGTAAGGGCATTGCCCATATTCGGCGCTTGGGTGTGCCGCTCGGCTTTACGCCGGTTCCCTATTATCCCTTTATCGAGCGCGGCGAGATAAAGATGGAAGAATGGCCCGACTATGACGGCATTTATCAGGGGCTTATAAAACATCGTCTCGATGCGGCCTATATGAATACCCGTATCGCCAAGTATTACTGGCGTAACGAAATGCAGTCTGCCTCGTCGCCTGTTGTGGCGGACACCAGTTTGCCTTATGTTGAAGACTACTGGCACCTTTCGTCAATTCAGCATCCCGAGGTGATCGCCGAATTTAATTGTTTTCTCAAGAATAACCCCGGGCTGATAGAGGCATTTAAAAACCGTTACCGGTTTGATTGACTCGCGGAGCCATTTGGCAAGCGGAGTCGAAAATGCTCTTGTTGTAACGCCACGGGCGGTAACGCGTCTTAGGGGCCGGACCCTCAGAAAAAGTCGATACCGCTGCCGTCGAAGTCTTGCGTTTCGGCTTCTCCCGATTCAAGTATATCTTCGAAGAAGGTGACTCGGTTGCGGCCGGTTTTTTTGCTGTGGTACAGCGCCTGATCGGCATAATCTACCTGGGTGATTGCAAACACGTCTTTGGTTAATTCAACGGCGCCGATGCTGACGGTCACCTTGTTATCGTTTGGAAACGAATGTGCGGCGACCTTATCCTTAAAGTTTTCCAGCAGTTTACGCCCGGTTTCCAGATCCGGCGCCTGGAACAATACGGCAAACTCTTCCCCGCCAAATCTGAACTGGAAATCCTGGGCACGAAAAAAGCCGCGGATAAGCTGGCCAAACTGAATTAAAATTTCGTCGCCGTATAAATGGCCGTAGGTGTCGTTAATGGATTTAAAATGATCAAGATCCAGCATGGCGAGCCAGTTTTTTACCGGTTTGTCCGACGTGGCGTGACGTCTGTCGTTTTCTATTTGCTGTCCCTTGATGAACAAACCGTCGAATACCTTGGCAATGGCCGCATCAAAGGTTTTCCTGTTGCAAAGACCGGTCAGCGGATCGGTTTGCGATTCGTTGATAAGCGCCGAGTAATTATTGTAGATGCTTAAAATGCCCGAGAGGATGTAGGTTTGCTCCTTGTTCATCTTCTCTTTCAGGTCCATCAATACGAACTGGTTTGCCGTGCGGGTATGGGTCAACAGTCGAATGAAGGTGACCTCACCCTCATGCATGTAATGATATTCCTCGATTTCCGAGGCGCTCAGTTGTTGCAGCAAGGTAAAGAGCTTTTTATTAAGCGCCTGCTTGCTTTCTTCTACCACGCAGACACCGTCGTCATAGGTGATCTTTGACAGCAAACTGCCGCTATTGTCCAAAGTGACGATTGAACAGCGGTTGGTGTGCATCATGCTTTTAATGCTTTTCAGTAAGCTTAATGCCAGGAGCTCTTTGTCTCTTTGCGATGGGAAATTGGCAATATGATTAACAATAACGTTGGACTGGTTCATAGTACGAACACCCCCAA
>JBNKEN010000004.1:0-4089 GCA_050288805.1 Pseudoalteromonas sp. | reverse complement strand
CCGCATCCGTGGCAGAAAACGTGACGACCGTGCTCCCCACAGGGAAAGTTGCAGGCGCATCGTGACTCACAGCAAGCACGCCATCCACCGCATCGTTTGCCGTCGCGGCGCTCAAGAATGCTTGAATCTCACTATGACTATTGGCAACGCCCGATTCACTGCCCGTTGTTACACTGATTGCTGATGGCGGCGTCACGATTGGGGCAACCGTATCCTCCGACTGGATATAGGTCACCGTCACTGTGGACGTCGCCGTCCCTGTATTTCCTGCCGCATCCGTGGCAGAAAACGTGACGACCGTGCTCCCCACAGGGAAAGTTGCAGGCGCATCGTGACTCACAGCAAGCACGCCATCCACCGCATCGTTTGCCGTCGCCGCGCTCAAGAATGTTTGAATGTCACCATGGCTGCTTGCAATACCCGATTCACTGCTTGTTGTCACACTGATTGCCGCTGGCGGCGTCACTACCGGAGGCTCTACATCCGCAGATGTCACACTTGAAAAAACTATCGTCTGATTTATATCTTGAGAAACAGCAAAATTGTCAAACGTAGTAATCCCCAAATCTGTTCTATCCGCAGGAGGGGTCACCGTCAAGGTATAGCCGTCATAGGCAAACAGCGCCAAGGCCACATTTCCGTTTGCATCCGATACTTCGTTTGAATGCGTTAGGGTAAAACTACCGTTTCCATCATTACCGCTAACCAAATCACTCGATACTTTTGCCCCTGCTACCGGACTGCCACTGCTATCAACAATCTTGATATTGGCTCGGTAAAACGGCATCGATAAATCTAACGATAAATTGGATGAAACAACCACATTCCCGGCGCCATAGCGGTAACTGGCCGACCACGGCATCCCCGGGTAATTACTGGCATTACCGTCACCTATTCTAAAGTTATATTCGCCATCGGCTAACGTCACCTCATAATAGCCGTTATCATCTGCATTAAAATAGGTCAGGGCATTTGAGGTATTTGCATCTTCAATATAAATCAGCGCATTACCGACAGCGCGATTCATTGCGTCTTTTACATAGCCACTGACTGTGTTGCCAGAGTATATTAAACTGAAATCCTGAATCTCATCACCGGCTACGGTTAGACTATTTGAGATATATTCGTCATATCCGGAGTCAACGGGAGGGGTAAGTTTCAGCTTATAGTCCCCGAGTGTCACAGCCGAAAATTGATAAAAACCTGAGCTATCTGAAGAAGTTGACTGTAGAACGGCATTTGTGCCATCCATTAATTCGACAGTCACATTACCAATAGGGTTGCCATCACCCGTAATGTGGCCTGTGATACTTCCGTCTGCAGCAAAGGCTTTGAAGCAAAAGAGTAAAAAGAATACCAGAATAGATGATGGGATATTTTTAGACTTATAGCGTAACGAAAACATAGTATTTCCTTCCTAGAGATACTATCGCTAAAAATGAATTCTTGTAACGACAGCATTCATAAACGTTCGGTAACCCCGCTATCGTAGATCTTTATCGGACCCTTAGACCGGAGGCTTTGCGTGTTTACTTTTTCAAGTAACTTGCCATTAGGAAAGCATGATAGAGCAAAATTTACTCATGTGAAATGTTTTTCAGCTTGTCAATCCGTGTTCTGAAGGTAAGCCCATAAAAATCAAGAATCTTTTAACTATATGAAAAAAAGCGGATTTTCCCACATCAGGAACGCGTATCGATTTGCTCGATGGTTTATTCTCGGACTGCTGACCCCTTCGATGTGGCGGAAGATTTCAGTCTAAGTTTCATCACAAGTTTGATTAATTTTTCGCTTCACTCGGCCAGTCTTAAGTAACGAGAAAAACCTCGGCACCGACATTACCATGACTACTGACTTTATGCTGGCTTGCAGAATGAGTGCCTTTAAGAAGATTAGCCAGCCTCCTAAGATATTTTGATACTGTTCGGAATGAACCAGTACCTTTAGCTTTCTACGCCAGACGGCCATCAGTAATGCATTAATCACCCAATCGGCTTTGGGGCTGTTCTTCATTGTCCAGCCAACGACTTTAGGCGAGAACAAATCGATAACCGCGATGACATAAAACCACCCTTAATAGGTGCGGATATACGTGAAATCCGCCCCCCAATAGATGTCCTGCTTGTTGAGGGTAAACTCTCTTTTCCGTTTGGTGGGTACAGCAGATTATTGTTTGTAATCTAGAAAAAACTACCTGTGCACAGAAAATTAAGAGGCTACTCCATCAGCCCAGGATATAAACTCTATTGTCACTACACAGAAATCAACAATACTGCCCCGAGCACCAGCCGGAGCTCCAGGCATACTGGAAGTTGTAGCCGCCGAGCCAGCCGGTGACGTCGGTGACCTCGCCGATAAAGTAAAGGCCGGGGGCTTTTTTCGCTTCGAAGGTTTTTGAGCTGAGTTCGTCGGTGTCGACGCCGCCGAGGGTCACTTCCGCGGTGCGGTAGCCCTCGGTGCCGTTGGGCTTGATTTGCCAGTTGTGCAGGTAGTCGCCGAGTGCATCGACTTGTCCGTGGGTAAGCTGGTTGACGTTGCAATCGGGGAGCGCCTTTGTCTCTGCCAGCATTTCGACGAAGCGCTTGGGCAGGATGGTTGCAAGCGCGTTTTTCAGGGATTTCTGGCCCTGATCCTTGCGCATTTTTTCCAGCCATTCGGCGACATTGAGTTCGGGAAGTAAGTTAATGCTCACCGCCTGCCCTGCCCGCCAGAATGAAGAGATCTGCAAAATGGCGGGGCCGGAAAGGCCGCGGTGGGTAAACAGGATATTTTCCTTAAAGCGGGTGCCGTTCTCGCTCGTTACCTCGCAGGGAATGCTGATGCCGGAAAGGCCGTCAAAGCGCTCTTTGTCGTGCTGGTGCAGGGTAAAGGGCACCAGGGCCGCCATGGTCGGTAAAACGTTAAGGCCGAACTGCTCGGCAATCTTGTAGCCGATGGGCGTCGCGCCAAGGGCGGGCATGGTCAGGCCGCCGCTCGCCACCACCAACGACGCGCATTGATAGGCGCCGTTCGAGGTGTTCACCCGGTATCCGCTATCCAGTTTTTCCACCGCCAGCACTTCCGTTCTGAGATGGATCTCGACCCCGGCCCATTCACACTCGGTAAGAAGAATATCGACTATGTCCTGGGCGCCGTTGTCACAGAACAGCTGGCCCAGGGTTTTGTGGTGGTAGGCCAGGCCGTGGCGGTCGACCAGCTCGATGAAGTCGTGCTGGGTATAGCGGCTCAGGCAGGATTTGACGAAGTGGGGATTGGCGCACAGGTAGTTTGCCGGGCTTGCGTTTTCATTGGTGAAATTACAGCGTCCGCCGCCGCTTATCAGGATCTTGCGGCCCGGCTTTTTGCCCATGTCGATGACCGCCGTTTTACGCCCGCGATAACCGGCCTGCGCCGCACACATCAGGCCCGCCGCACCCGCACCGAGTACCAGTACATCAAACTGCTGCATTCGATTTCACCCCGCCCATTTCACCCCGTCAGTAAAGGCGGCGAGTATAACAAAGTTTTGTAGGGGCCAGAACGAAAATACTCAGGCCGGGGCCTGAGTATGACAACAACAAAAGCAATCAGAAAAAGCCGAGCGGACTGTCGCTGTAGCTGACCAGCAGGTTTTTGGTGTTCTGGTAATGGTCGAGCATCATTTTATGGGTTTCGCGCCCGACGCCCGATTTTTTATAGCCGCCAAACGCGGCATGGGCCGGGTAGTGATGGTAGCAGTTGGTCCATACGCGACCCGCCTGAATGGCGCGCCCCATGCGGTACGCCAGGTTCATGTCCCTGGTCCAGACCCCGGCGCCGAGGCCGAAATCGGTATCGTTGGCGATGGCCACCGCCTCGGCTTCGTCCTTAAAGGTGGTGACGCTGACCACCGGCCCGAAGATTTCCTCGCGGAACACCCGCATTCGGTTATTGCCCTTGAGCAGGGTCGGCTGAATGTAAAAACCGTGGCTGAGGTTCTCGCCCAGCCTTTCGGCCTGGCCGCCGCACAGCACCTCGGCGCCTTCCTGGCGACCGATTTCCATATAGCTCATAATTTTGTCGTACTGCTCCTGCGACGCCTGCGCGCCCACCATGGTATCGGTATCGAGC
>JBNKEN010000003.1:0-14688 GCA_050288805.1 Pseudoalteromonas sp. | reverse complement strand
ATGAACATGCCCCGGCACGAACTGGGTATAGGAATTTACCACCGCGATGATGGGTTTGTGGAAATCGCCGTCCGTCATTCCCGTGGCGCGCCAAAGCGCCCGAGCGCCCGCCATTTTGCGTCCCTGTGTCGTGGTTGCACTTCTTAATTTAGCCATGTTCACCTCTTTGTTGCCGCACCCTGTGCGGGCTTTCCTCATTCCCAGATTGCCTTGAAGGGCCTTGATTATTCGTTGACGTATTCCAGCCAACCGTGCGGATCTGCGCTCTGGCCCTTGACCAGATCGAAATACGCCTTTTGCAGTTGTTCGGTGATGGGCCCGCGCTTTCCGCAGCCGACCTGGATCTGATCGACGCTGCGTACCGGCACCACTTCCGCCGCCGTGCCGGTCATAAAGAATTCGTCGGCCAGATAAAGCGCCTCGCGGGCGATCGGCTCTTCACGCACCTCGTAACCATGCTCGCGAGCCAGCGTCATCAGGGTATGGCGGGTCAAGCCAGGCAAAATACAGGCGGTGGTCGGCGGGGTGTAAAGCACGCCGTTTTTAACCACGAACAGGTTTTCACCTGCGCCTTCGCTGAGATAGCCGTTGATATCCAGCGCGATACCCTCGGCATAGCCATGACGCTTGGCCTCACCGGAAATAAGTTGTGAAGACAGATAATTACCGCCCGCCTTGGCCGCCGTCGGCATGGTATTGGGGGCGAGGCGGTTCCACGAGGAAATACAGGCGTCCACACCGGCTTCAAGGCTGCCTTCACCCAGGTAGGCCCCCCATTCCATCGCCGCCACGGTGACATCCGCCACGTGTGATTTAGGGTTCACCCCCAGGCCGACATGGCCGAGAAACGCAAACGGGCGCAGATAGGCATTGCTAAAACCGTTGACCTTGACCGCGTCCTTACAGGCCTGAATAAGTTGCTCCGGCGCGTAAGGGATCTCCATGCGGTAGATCTTGGCCGAATCGTACATGCGCTGGATATGATCGGTGAGGCGGAAAATCGCCGGGCCTTTTGGTGTGTCGTAGGCGCGGATCCCTTCAAACACCGAGCTGCCGTAGTGCAGCGCATGGCTCAAGACGTGTGTTGTAGCCTCGTAGTAGGGAACCATTTCCCCGTTATGCCAAATGAATTCTGATGTTTTTGTCATTCTTTAATTACCTTATAACTGCTAGACAGCCTGTTGCTGATACTGTTGCAGGTTAACCTGCCTGACATCCACCAGCTTACTGAGTTGTTGGGTCAATAGATAGATGGGTTTGTCGCTATCTACCGAGATATTGAGTTGGAACAGATCCCCCGACGCCGACAGGTTCATCGCCGTCAGACGAAATCCGCGATGACGCGCAACCCGTAAAAAACGCTCGACGGCCACCGCCTGGTTGGCAAGTTCAATGGTCAGATGATGTTTCATGATTTAACCTCCGTGAGCATTTGGTCGTTGGCGGCCCCGGGCGGTACCAGGGGCCAGACGTTTTCTTTATCGTCGATACAGACATGCAGCAGATAGGGCCCCTCGGCCGCCAGCAGCTCGTCGATTGCGTCGTCAACCTGATCGGCCCGCTCGATGCATTTTCCCGCGATGCCGAACACCGCCGCCAACTGAACAAAATCCGGGTTGTCCGACAGGTCGGTTTCGCTGTAGCGGCCCTCGAAAAACAACTGTTGCCACTGGCGCACCATGCCGAGGCGCTGGTTGTCGAGGATAAGAATTTTTACCGGTAGATTGTTGCGGCGAATGGTCGCCAGTTCCTGGATATTCATCATGATGGAACCGTCGCCGGACACACACAGCACGAAATCGTCGGGCCGTACAATCTGGGCGCCGATCGCCGCCGGCAGGCCGAACCCCATGGTGCCTGCGCCGCCGCTGCTGAGATGGTTGCTGGGATGGTTGAAACGCATGTGTTGCGCTACCCACATCTGGTGTTGGCCGACATCGCAGCAAACCACCGCATTGTTCGGCAGACGACGGCTCAGCTTATTGAGCAGTGCCGGGGCGAACACCTTTTCTCCCGGATGATCGTAGCGCCAGCCATGTTGCGACATCAGCTGCTCGATACGGGAAAGCCACCGGCCGTCGCTGACAAAGCAGCTCAACCTGGGTAACGAATACTTCAAATCCGCCACCAGGGACGCCGCCGCCGGTTTGCGCTTGCCGATTTCAGCCGGGTCGATGTCGAGATGGATCACCTTGGCTCCCGCCGCAAACTTACTCAAATTGCCGGTCACCCTGTCGTCGAAACGGGCGCCGATACAAAGCAGCAGGTCGCACTCCTGAACCGCCAGGTTGGCGGCCTGGGTACCGTGCATCCCCAGCATGCCGAGATCGTAGTCGTAATCCGGGGTCACACTGCCGAGCGCCTTCAAGGTGGAAACCGCCGGCATGCGGGTTTTCTCAAGAAACTGCATCAGTTGATTCTGCGCATCGGCCGCCGCAACGCCGCCGCCGACATAGGCGACCGGTCGCTTCGCCTCGGCCAGCAGCCGGTTAGCCTTTTCCACCTCGAGCCGGCATGGCCCGCTGGTTTCTTCCGGCTCGGCGTGCCAGGGACGAAACTCAACCTGCGCCAGCTGAATGTCTTTCGGAATATCCACCAGCACAGGTCCCGGACGGCCGGTGGTGGCGATGTGAATCGCCTGCTGCAGGATCTCAGAGAGATCTTCCGCACGCTCAACCATAAAACTGTGCTTGGTACAGGACAGCGACATGCCTAGCACGTCCACCTCCTGAAACGCATCCGAGCCGATAGCAGCAAGCGGCACCTGTCCGGTGATGGCCAACAGCGGCACCGAGTCCATCATGGCATCGGCCAGGCTGGTGATTAAATTGGTGGCTCCCGGCCCCGATGTAGCAAAGCAGACACCGAGTTTGCCGCTGCTACGGGCATAACCTATGGCGGCGAAACCGGCGCCCTGCTCATGGCGGGTCAGGTAGTGTTTGACAGGCGCGCCGTACAGGGCGTCGTAAATCGGCATAATGGCACCACCCGGATACCCGAATACCTCTTTAACCCCGTTGCGAGCGAGAATCGCTATCAAAAGCTCTGCGCCTGTCATTATTTTATCCTCATTCCTCAGTAAGTTACCCAGATACGAAAAAGCCCCCCGGACGGTTAAGTGCGGAGGGCTTTTTGCTGCTTAATCTTTTCGTTAGCGCACTAGCCAGCCCTCGCGGAGATAATAATCACCACGACGTTAATAATTAGGACTAGGTTAAGCGCTGACTTGAGCATGAAATCTGTTCTCTGGTTTAGCATTCTATAGCGAGCGTCGGCCCGCCGTCTTTTTTATTAATAACCGCTAAGGGTGCGAGGGTCAACAATAAACTCAATGCAATTTTCAAAACATATATTACGTAAAAGGAAACAAATAACCCGATTTTTAAAATAACAGCAAAAACTATCCACTGAATCGCTAAGAAACAACTAGTTACCCAGAAAAGAACCAAGCCTTGCCTGATAAAACCTTTCACATAAAAAAGTATTAATCGTTTGATGACAAGCCGCGTGAATTATTTTAAAGTTGCATTAATGTTAATTAACGGTAAACAATCATTAACATTTTACCGCTGTGATCACCTGCTACCGAGTGACGGGGTCGGCGTATCACACATCGCCTTTTATGGAACAAGGAGAACACCATGGCATTTCCTGCGAACAAGGTTTACGGCGTTATGAAGGCCGTGATCAAACGCGACGAGGGTGAGTCAACCTCCCATCGCTCCGGCATGAGCCATTTCAACCTGATCTGCCACACACCCGAGGGGGATTATCAGGTTAACATCGACATTCAAAGCAGCGAAAATCCTAACGTCAGAATGTTACAAATAGAGAGTTTTAATACCGGCGAAATCGGCAATTTTGCGTCCATTCCGCCGGGCTTTCGCATTCTTTCTAGCGACGCCGCAGATCCGCTGGCTCTCGACCTTATCCACAGACCCTTGTTCAGCATCGACGAACTGGCCGATGCCAAACCCGGCTCGGCCGATGAAATATCCTCGGTCCTGAACGACTTTCTGCTCGACGGCACGGAGATCATCGTATTCGGCACCCGTTACGACGACTCGAATAACGATGCCCACAAACCCTATCAACACGAGCATGAGAGTTACCGTAACAAGCACCTCTACGGGGTTCGCCGTCACCGGGAACTCGCCCAGCCGCCGCGCGGCGTTGACGATGTTCATCTCAACCAGGGTACCCCCTCAAGCCAGTACCAAAGCAAGGATAACGGCCCCTATCAGGACGGCGCCCTGTTCGTGAAAAATGAAGACGGCAGTTACCGCGCATTTTTCTTTGCGTTCGCCGGCCAATGCTTTAACACCGACCCGCAGGGCAACTGCACTCGCTGAGTCGCGAAGGAACGAACCAACAACCTGAAAAGGAACACCCGATGAAATTCAAACTCACTACCCTGTGTGGCATGCTGTGTCTGGCGGCGCTCAATACGCCCGCGCTGCAAGCCAAGGAAAACGGCTACACGCCGGTCAACACCTGTAGCGGCACCTATCCGAGCTACTGGCAGGACATCAACCCTAAATTCAGCGCCATGTGGAGCGGCCAGACCGTCAGCAACGCGCCGACCGAGGCCTGGAAAGATCCCGTCTTCCAGCTTTCCGACAAATACCCGCAGGAACTTGTGGATGACGGCGCCGACCAGCCCTGGCGTGACAAAAAATTCGACGCCCTGTTCGACGGTTCGCTGTCGTTGAAGAAGAAAACCAAGCTCGCCAGCGAGTACGCCTGGCTGGTCATGCACTACATCCAGGAAGGCAATACCCATCAAAGGGGCCAGCTGGATTTCGACGTCTGTGAAAACCCGGTACGTCCCTGGTACCACATGCCGTTCCAGACCTACGACGCCATGAGCGGACGCGAATTTACCCACGGCCTGACCCGCGAGGCGCCGGTCACCTTCTCGGTTAAGGACGGCACCGGCACGGATCATTCGACCATGTGGGCGGTTGCCATCTTTAACCAGACCGCCGCCTATACGCTGGGACAAATCTGGCGTCCCGACGGCAAGGCCGCAATCCCAAGCGATAATATCGAATTCGCCGAAGGTGCGGTGGTCGGCAAGCCGCTGTTCAACACCTCCACCCTGGCTCAACTGCCGGTGCTTGAGAACATGCCTACCTTAAACGCCAATATTTCCGATCCCTCATTCTGTGGCTGTAAACCCGCCAGCGGCAACGAATGCACCCTGATCGAAGAAAGCCAGCAATGTCCGCGCAGTTACGACCAGTGGAGCGACGTACGCCTGCTGCAATTCGATATCGCCATCAAGGACAGCCGCGCCAAGGGCACGGGCTGGGTGTTCGGCACCTTTGTCGCCGACGGCCTGCGCAAGAAAAAAGAACGCGATCCGTGGAAGCGTCTCAGCCTGCTCGGCCTGATGTGGGGCAACGACACGCCGCCCGAGGGCAAGCTGGCCTACAATCATCCGGAAGATCCGCGTAAAAACGGTTTCAACGAAGAGGTCATCATCTGGGATACGGTGGATCACCTCAACTCGTTCGGCGGCAGTGCCGCCATGCAGCAGATGGGTCACCTGGGCTGTAACTTCCGCCTCAACGGCCCTGCCGATAACGCCAACAGCTCGTGTATGAGCTGTCACGGTTCGGCCTCGGTGCCGGATCAGGACTTCAATACACCGGCCATGATTTCCCAGTTCAATTCGAAACAAACCAAGGAATGCGTCGCCCCTATCGTGGGTTCGCAAACCACCGGGATGGATCGCAGCGGCGCCAGCGCAACCCAGGTTGACGTGTCGTTTGCCGATATCGACGCCATCTATTTTGCCAACGTCCCGGCGGGCCAGCCGTTCAATATTCCGATTGCACCGCCCTCCTACGCAAGCGGACGCAAGACCTGGATCTCGCTGGATTACTCGCTGCAGATGTCTATCGCATTGAAGCAATGGATGCAGTGGCAGGCCCACCAGGCCCAGGCGGTGAATAATCGCATCGTCGACAAGGAACTGAGACGAAACTAACATTCTCCCCTTAGCGGGCCATCCGGCCCGCTTTTTTACGCCATTCTCCCTTGGGCAAGACGCCCCGCTTCGGGTACACTGGCTTTATTGCCGCCGCTACTAAGGGAAATGCCATGCGCATGTTTTTCAAGTCAATATTTGTTCTGTTACTGTTTTTCAGCCACACCCTGTCGGCACAACCGGCCCTTTGGCAGGTGGAAAAAAACGGCATCACCTCCTATCTGTTCGGCACCGTGCATGTGGGTGATGAAAGCATGCAAGGACTGCCGGATAAGGTGATTCGGACCCTTAAGCAAAGCCGCACCCTGGTGGTGGAGGTCGATATCGAAAAGCTCTCCCCCCGCGACATGCAAGCCCGCTCACAACCCTTTATGACGCTGCCTGCCGGGCAGACCCTGCGCGGCGAGCTGTCCGGCAGCAATTACGCGCGATTGCGCGGCTATTTTGCGGAAAAATCCATAGATATTGAGCGCTTCTCCCAATTCACCCCTTGGGCCGTGATGCTCACCATGACGCAAATCGAGTACCAGAAGGCCGGCTTCTCCGACAGCCACGGTATCGACAAACAGATCCTCAACCTCGCCAAGTCACAGGGCAAAACCATCGCCGAACTGGAAACCCTGGAACAACAACTGGGCATGTTCGCTCCCCTTGAAGCCTACGCAGACCAGATGCTGAACGACACCTTTAAACAGCTCGGCGACATAGACAAATACTTTTTTCGCCTGATCAGCGCCTGGAAGCAGGGAGACATAAAGACCCTGGAAAGCTACTACCACGAGACCTTTGACAACAGCGAGTTTGGCCGTAAAAGCGAGCAGGTGATGCTTATCGAGCGCAACCGAAAATGGCTTGGAAAACTGGATAAACAGCTCACAAGTGAGCCCAGCTTTGTCGCCGTCGGCGCACTGCATCTGCCCACGGAAAACGGGCTATTGATGCTGTTACAAAACCAGGGGTTCAAAATAAGCAAAATTTAATTTAAACCTTTTTCGCCGTCCCCGGCGTCTAACCTTGCAAGCAACACAAAAAGGAAAAATAGTATGCGCAAGTCTCTGTCACTATTAGCCATCGGCGCCCTGTTAAGCACTTCTGTGCTGGCCGGCGATATCAAGGAAATCAAACAGGATTTCACCCTGTCCGCTAACGGTTCTTTGAATCTGGATGTGCCTGTCGGCAGCATCGAAATGACGGTAACCGATTCAGATAAGGTCGAGGTCTTCATCGAGATCGAGCCTAAATCCGACGGCTGGTTCTCGGGTAAAACCGATCTGGAGCGGGTCGAGCTGGAACACGAACAGAACGGCAATCACCTCAAGCTGGGCATCGACAACGACGATATCAAGCAAACCTGGCACATCAAGGTGCCTAAATCGGCAAGCCTGGAAGTCGATCTCGGCGTCGGCAATCTTGAAATCGACGGTCTGGCCAACGATGCAGACATCGAGGTGGGTGTCGGTTCGGTGCGGATCGACAGCGCATTGGACGATTTCGATAAGATCATTCTCGATGCGGGCGTCGGTGATACCAAACTGCGCGGCATGAAGAAAGAAGCCGACGAAAAACGTAAGATGGTCAGTTCCGAAACCCACTACAGGGGCAACGGCAACTACAAGATCAACGTGGAAGTTGGTGTCGGCGACATCAAAGTGACTCACTAACAATTTGAAAAACAAGAATAAGCAATAAGCTTATCGGTGCGGGGTTGACAGCCAGACGGCTAAAATGTTTCAATTCCCGCACTTACCCTATTCAAGTCGGTTGCCCATCGCGGCGGCCGGTCAGGGCTGGAAGAGGTGCGTTATTCAGGTAGCGGATACGAGGAGGACAAACTCCGATGATCATCCGTGAGGGGAATTAACGCCGAGGAGCAAACAATTTTGTTCGTTGTTTGTTTCGGGCGACCGGGCTGAATCCCGGCGACTGTCACCAATAAACTTTGGTGGAGAGCTTCTGGTCTTAGCGCAATAAGGCCTACTCTGCCCTATTGTATTAAGCCCATTCGCTCTTCGAATTTTAATTGTTCGTGCCGAGCGAGAAGACTTCCCTTCATTTTGCTCCGCGAACACATTTTAAGTTCGTGAGAGATGACACAAGAATACGACTTAAACCACTATCCCCTGTGGACCGCCCTCGTTACGCCTTTTGACGCCGAGGGAAACATCGATTTTGCCCGCATTACCGAACTGGTTGCCGAGCAACAGGCCGCCGGCAACGGCATTTTGCTGCTCGGCAGCACCGGCGAGGGACTGGCGCTCGAAACAGACGAACAAAAAGCCATCGTCGATCATGTTTGCGCCCTGGCCCTGAGCGTTCCGTTGATGGTCGCCGTCGGCGGTTTCAACCTGGCCCAGCAAAAGGAGTGGATTGCCTACTGCAACACTAAGCCCGTCCACGCCTACCTGCTCGGCTCGCCGCTGTACGCCAAGCCCGGCAAGGTCGGCCAGCTCGGCTGGTTTTCCGCCCTGCTCGATGTCAGCGCACATCCCTGCATGCTCTACAATGTCCCCGGTCGCAGCGCGGTAGCCCTCGACCCGAGCGTCCTGGCCGAGCTGCAATCTCATCCCAACTGTTGGGCATTAAAAGAGGCCAGCGGCAGCATCGCCGCCTTTGAAGCATTTCGCGCTGCGGCGCCGGAAATTGCCATCTACAGCGGCGACGATGCGCTGATGCCCTATTTTGCCCAGGCCGGCGCCAAGGGCTTGGTTTCGGTGGCATCCAATGCCTGGCCCGAGCAAACCCACGAATTTGTCCGTCGCTCGCTGGCGGGATCGCACCCGAATCTATTCAGCGTGTGGAGCGAGGCCATTCAGAGCCTGTTTAGCGTCGCCAACCCGGTGCCGGTCAAGGTGCTGATGCATCGCCAGGGCAAGCTCGCGTCACCTATGCTGCGGCCTCCGCTCAGCCATTTGGAACTCACCGACTTCAGCGCTCTCGACGGCGCCAACACCCGCATTTTATCCTGGAATTAATTTAAAGGTTTTTCGTATGAACTGGTCAGCATTATTAGACAATCTCGAATCGGGCGCGCTACGCGCCGCAAGCCAAGACGATAACGGCGTTTGGCACGCCAACGTTGAGGTCAAGCAAGGGATCCTCGAAGCCTTTAAAAACGGTCATAACACCAAATTCCCGGGTGGGTTTGTCGACAAACACAATCTCGCGCCACGCGGCTTCGCTGCCGAAGACAATGTCCGTATGGTGCCCGGCGGCAGCAGCGTGCGCCGCGGCGCCTATGTGGCGCCCGGTACCATTATCATGCCGCCGGCCTATGTCAATATCGGCGCCTATATCGACCAGGGCACCATGGTCGACAGCCATGTTCTGGTCGGTTCCTGCGCCCAGGTCGGCAAAAACGTCCATCTCAGCGCCGCGGTCCAGATCGGCGGCGTACTGGAGCCGATCGGCGCCAGCCCCGTTGTTATCGAGGACGACGCCTTTATCGGCGCCGGCTGTATTCTGGTCGAAGGCGTGGTGGTGAAAAAAGGCGCGGTGCTGGCCCCCGGCGTGCGCCTCTCGGCCACCATTCCGGTTTACGACTGCATCAACGAACGCCTGCTGGAACGCGGCGAAGCCATTCCCGAAAACGCCGTGGTGATCCCGGGCTCGCGTCCGGCGTCGAACCCGTGGGCCAAGGCACAGGGACTTAGCATGTCCTGCGCCCTGATCGTCAAATATCGCGATGCCCAAAGCAATGCCTCGCTGGAGCTGGAAGAGGTTCTGCGCTGATGAGCTTTATATCGGAGACGGTGCGAGGTGCCATTGAAGAGCTGAGCGCCACGCAGCATACGCCGTTTTTCCTTTACGATCTGGATGCCCTGCAGGCGCATCTTGCTCCGCTTTGTCGGCAAAACGAGATCAAGCTCTGGTACGCGGTCAAGGCGAACCCGCTGTCGGCCGTCATTCGGTGCCTGGACGGGGCCGGATTTAATTTCGATGTCGCCAGCAGCGGCGAACTGGAACAGGTGTTGGCACAAGGTATCGACCCGGAACGCATACTCAATACGGGCCCTGCGAAATCCCGCCGCCAGATCCGCCACTTTGTCGCCCTCGGCGTGCGCACCTTTGTGGCGGAAAGCCTGAATCAGGTGGCCTGGCTCAATGAAGCGGCCGCCGAAAACGAACTGACCCTGCGCGTCTTGCTGCGGGTTCAACTGCGCTGGCCCGAGAGTGAGAAAAATCCCCTCGGCGGCGACAGCCTGACCCCGTTCGGGTTGGGCACTGACGACTGGGCGGCCCTAACCCCGGCGCAATACCCGGCGCTCGATTTTGCCGGCCTGCATATTTTCCAGTGGGGCAACATGCTCGACAGCGAGCGTCTCGCCGACCTTTGGCGCCAAATGCTGGCGCCGCTGCGAAGCCTTGCCGAACGGTTAGGTTTCCCCCTGCGTATTCTCGATCTCGGCGGCGGCCTCGGCATTCCCTACCAGGCCACGGCGAACCCGATCGACTGGCCGCAACTGGTGGAGATCCTGGCGCAAATCAAACGCGAAACCGGCGCCGAGGAACTGTGGATGGAACTCGGCCGTTACGCGGTCGGCCAGTGCGGCCACTACGCCAACCCGGTCGTCGAACAGAAAACCAATTACGGCCAACGTCAGCTGATCCTGGCGGGCGGTATCAACCACCTGCTGCGCCCGGCAGTTACGGGACAGGCATTTCCCGCCGAACTGCTGCGATCGTCACAAGCCGAGCAAACGCCCTTTTTACTTCACGGCCCGCTTTGCACCGCCCTCGACAGCCTGGGCTCGCATAGCCTGCCTAGCGACATAGGCGAGAACGACTGGGTGGTGTTCAGCCAGTGCGGTGCCTACGGTTTCACCGAAAGCATGCCGTTTTTTCTCTGCCATGAAACGGCGGCAGAGTACGTATTGCAACAAGGCGCGGTGCACTGTCTGCGCACCGTCCAAACAGCGGCCGAGTATTTGAGGTAAGCAATGAGCACCATTACACAAGAAAACATCCTGGTCGGCGAAATCGCCAACGGCCTGCCGCTGACCATTCCCGTTTATCGTTTACAGGGCAACGGCAGCGGCCCGAGCGTTTATATCCAGGCCAATATGCACGGCGCCGAGGTGCAGGGCAACGCGGTGATTTACCAGTTGCTCGAAGCCCTGAAAGCATTGCCGCTTTGCGGCGACATCACCCTGGTTCCCTATGCCAATCCCATCGGCTGTAACCAGAAATCGGGGGAATTCACCCTCGGCCGCTTCGATCCCATCACGGGTACCAACTGGAACCGCATGTACGGCTTCAACGCCGCACTGCCGCGTGACTTTGCCGAGCGCCATCTCGACAGCGACGAAGCGACCCTGCGCCGTGAATTCAGGCATGCCCTGTGTGAAGATGTACGAGCCAGACTGAACGGCGCGCCGCACCGGCTTACCACGGGCCAGCGCATCGCCCTGAACCTGCAGTTGCTGGCTCACCAGGCGGACATAGTGCTCGATTTACATACAGGTCCGGTATCGAGCCGGCATTTGTATTGCCCCGAGTATGCCAAAGAGAGTGCACGCCATTTCAATATTCCCCATGTGCTGCTGATCCCGAATGATTTCGCGGGCGCCATGGATGAGTCGGCGTTTTGTCCCTGGTGGCAACTGAGCGAGGAACTCAAGCGCTGCGGCAGAGATCTCCCCGTAGGCGTCGAGGCCTTTACGGTTGAGCTCGGCTCTCAGGAGCGCATCGATCTCGGGGCGGCAAAGTCGGATGCAGAGAGCATACTCAGCTACCTGAATTTTCGCGGCGTGTTGCTCGACGCCCCATACCTGCCTGCCGAGATGGAGCGCCATGCCTGTATGCTTGCCGATTACCGTGCCTACTACGCGCCGCTCGGCGGCATGGTTGAATACCTGGCCAAACCCGGCGATCGGTTAAAGGCCGGCGAGCCCATCGCCCGAATACTTCGCATGGAACGCTACCTGAGCGAAGAGCCCCTGCATACCCTGACCATCGACGAAGACGCCATTGCCATTTTGCACTTCGCCTCGGCCAGCGTGAACCAGGGCACCGAACTCTACAAGTTCTTTACCCGAGTATTTCCCCTATAGTATTGCGTGAGAGTAAGCCGGCTAACGGCTTACAAGGTGGGGCGGCATTCGCCGCCTGCCTTTTTTCCTTCCGGTAATTAAGCCGCTATTCAAGCGGTTAACGATATAAAGCGTTATAATTTCGTTTTTACGCTAAAAGGACACGTTTCATGACTGCCCGTCCCTGGCTGGCGCTGCTTTCTGTTGTTGCACCTGCAGTTGTCGCCGAACCGCCGCAAGATACCCCCATCGACGAGCGCGAGCTGGTGAAACAATGCATTCTCAATGAGGTGATCGGCGGCGATCAGCAGCAAACCCTGGCCGAAGTAAAACAAAAGTGTATGGCGGTTGACGAAAGCCGTTTGCTCAGCGTCCTCGACAAACGCATGGCGCGGGAAAAGGTCAGCGAGCAGAACCGCAATGTGATCACACCGCATAAGCGCAACTATATCCTGCCCCTCAGTTACGTGTCGCACCCGAACTTCCGCCCCTTTGAAGGCCTGCGCGCGCTCAGCGACGATACCGAGGGTGAACCCCTGGACAATCTGGAAATCAAGTATCAGGTATCGATGAAGGTACCGGTATTCAACCGCTTTTCAGACCCGGATCAGGCTGTTTACTTCGGTTTTACGCTGCAATCCTACTGGCAGTTTTACAACAAGGATATTTCCTCGCCGTTTCGTGAAACCAACTACCAGCCGGAAATCTTCTGGATCAATTTTCTCGACGAAGAGCATGTGCTGTGGGGCGATGAAATGGCCATCGCCGTGGGGCTCGAGCACCAGTCAAACGGCCGCAGCCAGCCGGCATCACGCTCCTGGAATCGGGTCTATGTCGACTTTATCTGGGAAAATCGCGGCTTCGTATTCAGCCTGAAGCCCTGGTACAGGTTGCCGGAAGCGGAAAAAGATGATCCCCTCGATGCGAAAGGCGACGATAACCCGGATATTCATGAATACATGGGACATTTCGAGTTCTCCGGCCTCTATCGCTACGAGGAACACGAGTTCGGCTTTATGCTGCGCAACAACCTGAAAAGCCAGAACCGCGGGGCACTGCAGCTCGACTGGTCGTTTCCCATGTGGGGCAGGCTGCGCGGCTACGCCCAGTATTTTAACGGCTACGGCGAAAGCCTGATCGACTACGACGCCACCATAGAGCGTTTCGGCGTGGGTATTTTGCTGACGGATCTGCTGTAAAAAAGCGGGGTCATGCCCCGCTTTTTCGTTATCAGTCCTGTTTCGGTTTCAAGGCGACAAACTCACCGTAAAACTCAGCGGCCAATCGGTCGCCGTCATACACCTTGACAGGCACCCGGTAGGTCGCTTTGCCCTGATCGTTCAGTTCGCTCAGCTCACCCAGACATTCGCTCAGGGTTACCTGGGCCAGCGGCGCGGTGCGCACCGGCTTAAGGTATTTGATGCTGGCGTCGGCCAATACGATATCGGCGTCCAGCTCCCGTTCCTTCAGCGCCAGATAGGTCGCCCCCCAGCCGGCCAACGTCGCCAAACTGTATACGGAACCGGCAAACATGGTGCCGTGCAGGTTCTTATTAGCCTCAATATCGGCAATGGCAGAAAATTCCCAGTCGGTGTAACTGTGTACCTTGATCCCCATGTGATCACTGACGGGGATGGCTTCTCGCCAGGTATCCTGCAGCACCTGGGTCCAATCCGGACGACGGAACCAACCCGGTTCGCTCGGACGCTGCTTCACCATTTTCCAATGCTGAACATCGCCGAAGGCCAGATGGGCCTTTTCAACCACTTCGTAGCCGTGCCGCTGGTAAAACGCCAGCGCACGCTCGCGCGCATAAAGCACCAAACGCTCGGCCTTTTGCGTCCAGGCCACCAGCTCCAGTTCGTGTAACAGACGGCTGCCAAGGTGTTGGTTGCGGCATTTTTCGTCCACCGCCATATAGCGCACCTGCGCCTCGATCTGGCTGTTGAAATGCAGACGCGCGACCGCCAGCACCTCACCTTGGTTGTTCTTGATAAATCGGTGCTCCGATTCCTGCTCCAGGTCATCCTGTTCGGAACCTCGCGGCTGATCCCAAGGTGCGCGTAGCACCTGCCAACGCAATTGGTAATACGCCTGCCAGTCTTCGCTGCTTTGCGGGGAGGTTACCTTAAACATATTTGCTCCACTTGATGATTGCCCGGACACAATACAAGAATTCCCTCCAAGAGTGAATAAAACTAAAGCCCAGTAGACGAATCCCCTGCCGGACAGTTGGCAGTTTAAAAAACCGTAGCTATGCTGTTGTAATGGAAAGTTTTCTTGCTAAATCGGGCGCAATCAAGCCTGAATTTGTCAGCGCCGGCCAGGACTACGGACATTTGATCTACTGGCATAAGCAGGGGCGTGACAGCATTCAGGTTCGGCAACATAAGCAATACCGTTGGTTGCTGCTCAACCAGACCCTGCAATCGGTGATCGAAAAAGATCAGCCGACGCATCTGCTTTTTCCTCATTTGCAGCGACTGGCCGAGCTATGGCACGATTTACCGCCCCCACAAAAGGTACTGGAACTGGGTCTCGGCGGCGGCGCCATTCGCAATTACCTGCGGGCGACCTATCCGGCGTGCCAGATCACCTCGGTCGACAATAACCCTGAGGTGGTGCGTTGCTACAAAAAGTATTTCGGCGGCGAACAAAATGCCG
>JBNKEN010000002.1:0-15508 GCA_050288805.1 Pseudoalteromonas sp. | reverse complement strand
CGTTGACGCTCGCCACCGGAGAGTTCTGCGGGCGTATGTCCCGCCCGATGCGCAAGCCCGACCCGCTCAAGCATTTCCTGCGCCTTTTTCTTCGCTTCCTGCGCACTTTTACCCTGAATAAGCAAAGGCATGGCGACGTTTTCGAGCGCGTCAAATTCCATCAGCAGATGGTGAAACTGGTAAACGAACCCCAAATAGCGGTTACGAAACTCAGCCTGTTGAGTGCGCGATAATTTGCTTACATCCGTCCCCTTTATTTTCACCTCACCGGCACTTGCCGTATCCAGCGTACCGAGAATGTGCAGCAGCGTACTTTTTCCCGATCCTGAACTACCTACAACAGACAGCAATCGGCCCTGGGGAAGCGTCAGGTCAACGCCCTTCAATACCTCAGTGGAGTTTTTCCCGTCGCGATAGCTTTTACAGACGCCGCGGCATTCAATCACCAAATCATTCATATCTTAATACCTCAGCCGGGCGGATTGCGGCGGCCCTTTGCGCCGGATAAAGAGTAGCAAGAAAACTCATAAAAATGCTCGCGATGGCTATTCCGCAAAGGGTCGTGGCATCGTATAACACCGGCAATCTCATCCCACCCAACAGATTCATGCCCAACAAGGTCAATATTTCATTGATGTTGGCGGTCAGGGCAACACCGGCCACTGTGCCTACCAAGGTGCCGAATACGCCGTTGTATAACCCTTGCACCATAAAGACTTTTTTTACCTGCCAGGGAGTAAGGCCCAGCGTCTGCAATATGGCCACTTCGCCTTGTTTTTCACTGACCATCATGGCCAGCGCAGAAACGATATTAAATACGGCCACCAGCACGATAAGGCCAAGTAACAGGCTCATAATATGTTTTTCCATGGCGACGGCCGAAAATAAGGTGCCCTGGCTTTTCCGCCAGTCCGAGACACGGTTTCCTTCAGCGAGCCAGGCGTGCTGCTTGACAAAACGCTCCGCATCAAACGGATCTTGCAGCATGATGCGTATATCAGTCGCACTGGTTTGCGGTTTTCGCATCAGCCTGGCAAGAGAGTCGCCGCTGGTAAACGCGACACCGGTATCGATTTCTGAACCGGTTGCATAGATCGCCGCGACGATGAAAAGCCGCTGGCTGGGCACCCTGCCAAGGGGTGTATAATTAGACGCGGCGGGCAAAATAACGCGCACCTCGTCGCCGACCCCGACGCCCAGCTTGGTTGCCAGGTAACGGCTCAGCGCCAGACGGTAACGGGACGAATAGAGCCCTTGCCAACTGCCCTGTTCTATACGCGGTTCCAGGTAAAAATCCGAATCTGAATAGATACCTTCCAACAGCACGCCATGCATATCGAGGTTGGTCTGCAACACCGCTTCGGCTGAACGATAACGGCCTACCTGGACGACTCCCTCCAGGCCTTTTATTCTGTCGATAAGCGCATTTTGTTCCGTGTCGGTCTTTTCCGTGCTCGTCAGTTCGATATGGGGGATCATCCCAAGCATGGACGACTTGAGATTCTGCTCAAACCCGTTCATTACCGACACCACGGTAAAAAGGGCCATGATCCCGAGCGCAATACCCGAAATGGAAAAAAACGAGATAAAGGAGATAAAGGCATTGCCCTTGGCAAACCGGCTGTAGCGAAGACCGATAAACAGGCTGACGGGTTGAAACATACCCAAGAAGTATCCCTATCCAGGTAAAAAACCCATGTTATCACACAGATGAAGCGAATGGATAACCTGAAAAATGTAAAATTACGTGTCGTTCTCTGGCGCACACATAAAAAGAAAGCGCCCGGTGGCGCTCTCTTCTAGGTGATTTAAACCATATCTTCAAACGGGTTGTCGACCTGTAATTTAACCGGACGGCTGAAGCCCGGCAGGGTCATTTTTTGTTTGTCTATGGTGATCAGGTTTTCGTCGATAAGCCCCTCGCCGAAACGGTAAATAAGCTGGTATTCACCGTTATTGGCCCGTTCACGATAGTCGTCCTGATGCTGGCGTGTTGCCAAAAGCTTGTTACTGTAATCGGCCATCACCGCTTCACCGTGGCGTTTTTCCAGCATTTTAAGGGTTACGGCCGGAGACAGTACGGTCGCCGTGGCATTGTTGCCGCCAAACCCCTTGGAATTGATAAAGGCAACATCCTGTGGCTCACACTCATAATGCGCGGTACGGATATCCAGACGCGCCTGGTAGACGTCATCGGCAACCTTATCTATGGTGGTGATCCCCGGCATAATGTTGTGACTGAACACACCCAGCGCCATCGCAAGCTGGTCGCCACTCGCCGGTGCTATGGTATGACCGACATAGGCCTTAGGCGCAGCAACCTTCCAGTTTGTAATGCCGTAGGCGTTTGCTACCTTGTCGTAGATCAGCGATTCGGTCACCCGGTTTTGCGGCGTGCTGGAACCGTGGGCAAGAATAAAACTGCGCTCTTTAACCGCGTCTTCCCCGAGGATACTGCCGGCCAGCGCCACCGACTTCGCCATGGTGATATAGTTACCCGGGCCCGGTGCCGTAATAGATTTCTTGTAGCCGTCTGCATTGACATAGACGTCCGCCACCGAGGCCATGATATCTGCCCCCAGCTCAAGCGCCAGCGCATCGTCCATCAAAATGGCGACCTGTGCCCCTTCGCCTATGGTAAATCCGCAGTTTTCGCCGAACGGGCGGCTGGTGCGGCGGTAATCGACGGTATCGCTGTTATCCAGCTTTTTCAGGCCTTCGTCGTTGGCAAGGGCGCTCATATTGCCGAACCCTTCGACCATTTCCGGCGTGATCGCACATTCGACACTGGCGACGATAGCAACCCGGGTACGCCCGGACTTGATGTCCTGTACCGCGGCGCGCAGGTTATACAAAAATGTCGCGCAGGCGCCGGACGTGGTAAAGGTAGTTCCGACATTTCCCGTTACGTAGGCATTAATAAAATCGGTCGACATGGTGTTCAGACCCAACGCCAGTTGCTTGGTGCTCACCCTGTCCCCTTGCATACGGCTTTTAAATAGCCCCCCGAAGCCCTCTTCGTTCACCTGACCCGCAACCGACGCCGAATAGGTGCCTACTTGGTCGGGATCGACGCTTTGCATCACGTTTTCCCAGTCAAGCCCGGTTGAATAGATGGCATCACTCGCGGCGAAAATCGTCGCCTGCAAACCGCGTGGTTGGTAGCGGCTGTTATACATACCGGCGGGATCAAACCCGGTAGGCAGCTGACCGGCCGCCTTAATCGGGTTTTCGCGATAGGTATCGTGTTTGATCTCAAGTTGATCGGGCACCACAACCTTGACCTTATCCCCTTCCAGCTCAGTGACCTGCCAGCTGCCAGGCAGCGGGGTGGGAAGCTGACGCTTGCGTAGCTCAAAGCTGAGGCCCTCGCCCGATGGCAGCAGGGTCATTTTCTGCTGCCAGTGTGTGGCGTCAACGTCAAAATGATTCTTTTCGATACGGCGAATTAGGGTGCCGGCTAAAATCTCTTCACCGAACCGGGCTTCGATTTGCTCCGGCAGCACCGGGTTACCTTCACCGTCGACCAGACCGTCGCCGTGTTTTTTAACCAGGTTCATTAAGGTCGCAAGACCGAGGAAGGTTTCCTGACGCTGTTTATCTGCCAGTTTGTCGAGTACGATGCGTCTGAAACCCTGATGAAATGAGGTGCGCCCTGCGGCGTTAATGCCCCCCATGCCTACAATGACGGGTAATGCGGTCATGTGTTTGCCCTATGTTAAATCGCTTAAAAAGAAACTAAACAAGAGTTTAAGTGGAATTTACGCGCAGGTTTGTGCAAAAATGGCCATCAATAAGGCCTATATGGCCAAAACAAAGAGATCGGACCAATTAAAGGGGCAAGAAAGTGAGTAAACTTCCGGCCATTCATGTCGCGATATTGGTTTATCGCCATATTTTAGCCACCAGCCTGACGTTGCCGGTTGAAATGCTGCGCGCCGGAGAAGCCTATGCTCGCAGGCATGCTCGGGATTTTCGTCCGCTCGATATCCAGCTTGTTGCAAGCGATAAGAGGCCTATCGAATCGAGGGCCGCGATTTTGCTCACGCCCGACGCCGACGTGCAATCGGCCCATTTACCGGAGCTTGTGATCGTACCCAGCCTTTGGCGTAACCCCCGCCCGGTGGTGCAAACCAATCAGCCCTTGGTCGACTGGCTCAACAAGGTTTACATGGCGAAGGCGCATATTATCGGCGTGGGCACCGGAAACTGTTTTCTTGCCGAGGCCGGCCTGCTCGACGGGCATCCCGCCACAACACACTGGCACTACGCCGAGCAGTTCAAACGTGACTACCCTAAGGTGCAGCTGAAGCCTGAGTTTTTTATTACTCAGTCTGAGCGACTGTATAGCGTTGCCAGCCTTAACGCCCAGGCCGATGTAGTCGTACATATCATTGAGCAGTATTACGGGCAGGCGGCGGCTCGCCATGTGGAACGAAACTTTTCCCATGAGATCCGAAAGCCCTATGCGGAGCAGCGATTTTTAGAGGGGGCTGCGGATCGCCACCCCGACGAGCTGATAGCCCAGATCCAATTTTGGATGAAAACCAACCTGGCATCTGAGCAGAGCCTGGCTGAACTTGCCGAACAATTCGGCCTGAGCCAGCGTTCCTTCACCCGCAGGTTTAAGGCCGCTACTGACCAAACGGCAGTAGGTTACTGGCAACAATTGAGGCTGCAGGCCGCAAAGGAATTACTGAGCTCGAGCAACCTCAGCATCCAGGACGTTGCGCTGGAGGTCGGGTACAGCGATCAGGGCCAGCTGACACGGGTATTCAAACAATACCTGCAACAGACCCCGAGCGAATACCGCGCCATGGTAAGGCGCAAGTTATTCGGCAGCTAGCTCCCCGTTCTTGGCTTGAAGTCCAGTACGGTGGCGTTGATGCAGTAACGTGGTTTACCGCCGGGTCCTTCCCCCGGGAACACGTGCCCGAGATGAATGTCGCTCGAAACGCTGCGTAATTCGATGCGCCTCATGCCGAAGCTGAGATCCTGATGTTCGCTGACCGCGCCGTCGACCGGCTTGGTGAAAGAAAGCCAGCCGGTGCCGGAATTAAACCGGTCACGCGTATCGAATAGCGGCACGCCGCTCAATTTATCGATAAACAGGCCATCCGGCGTGTTTTTGAATATTTCATACTGTTTGCAAAAGCGGTTGTCCGTTCCCTTGGCAAAGGCAACGCTAAAGGCCTCGCTGTCGCCGAGTTTAAATGCCCCGAGCGCTTTATAGAACTCGTCCTTACTGGCATAACCCTGATGACCGTAAACTTCAACGCCATCCTGTAAAAACAATATGGTAGGCGTTGCCCAGGTCGGTGTCTTTACCTTCAGCCCGTTCAGGCCGTCGGCATAGCGAAACGACAACGGGATGCTGCCCTGGTAGTCCTTGGCCACCTCTTTTTTGAATTTCTCGCAATAGGGGCAATAACCCTTGGCTTCAACGACGACGATCTGCGACCCCGTCATCAATGCGTGGTTATCTATTTTCTGCTTATCCTGTTGCTTGAACACCACGCCGGTACTGTGATCAGGACAATAACCTTGCGGATTTTTCTTAAGGTAGTCCTGATGGTACTCCTCCGCCGGATAGAAGGAATCAAGCGGTTTTATCTTGGTGGTTATTTTGCCGTAACCGGCCCCGGACAAAAGCGCCTGGTAATCGTCGCGTACCGAAAAAGCGGTTTCAAGCTGGCTATCCGCCGTTGTTAAGATGGTCGAGCGGTATTGGGTCCCCACGTCATTACCCTGGCGATTTTTCTGTGTCGGATCGTGGCCTTCAAAATAATTTTCTAAAATCGCCCGCAGGCTCACCCGATTGGGATCAAAGGTGACCTTAACGACTTCCGCATAGTTGTTTTCATCGTATTTATGGCGCGCTTTGATGATTTCTTTATAACTGGCAGACCACCCTCGCCCGTCGGCATAACCGGACACGGCGTCTATCACACCGGGGATCGCCTCGTAGCGTTTTTCCGCCCCCCAAAAGCATCCGGCGCCAAGAACTATTTCTTCCAGCTGCATGCTTGCGTCGCTCACCGTCTTCTGGCCGTCATCATTCGGCCTCTGTGCTTCACAGGAAAGCGCTAATACGGACATCGCCGCACCCAGCACCCATTCGCTGAATGTCATTTTCATCATTTAATACCTCTTTACGTCCACTTCTTCCGATCTAGACCCGTGAAGCCCGCAGTTTATTTCACTGTTTATATTCGTCCTGAACCGTTTCATGGCGCAGATATTTTATGGTAGCGTAAGGCTACCCGTGCAAAGATTGTATAATGCTTAATGTCCCTAGCCAGCAGTCCGACCTCCTATGTTATCGATAATCACACCCTGCTGTTCGACGCAAGCTTGGTACAGGGACACTCTGCCGACGCGCTGCAATCGTTGATTTGGCAATTGGCTGAACATGCACACCAATCTAATCAGTTTATCGATATCGTCCCGGCCATGCACAGCCTGACGCTGTACGCCCATCCGGGCGTCGACATCGTTCACTGGCAAGGTATTCTGCGCGCCCGTTGGGACACATTGGCACCGCAGAACGCGCCGGGTAAGCTTGTTGAGATCCCAACCTTTTACGGCAGCGAATGGGGCCCGGATCTCCGCGAACTTGCGCAGCAAAAGGGCCTCTCGGAAGGCGAACTTATCGAAAGGCACTGTAAGACCGAATACAAGGTCATGTTTCTCGGATTTCAGCCGGGGTTCGCGTATCTCAGCGGGCTTGACCCATTCCTTTTTTCACCAAGGCGCAGTGAACCGAGGGAAAAAATTCCGAAAGGATCCGTCGCTATCGGCGGGGAGCTGACCGGCATTTACCCGGCCGATTCGCCGGGCGGCTGGCATATTATAGGGCGAACCTTTGCTCCCTTGTTCGACGTGACAAGAGTACAAGCCAGTCTGCTGCAACCCGGCGACAGGGTTCGCTTCGTGCCGGTTACAGGACGCCCGTCATGATCCGAATAGTTAAACCGGGCATGCTCGCCACCGTACAGGATCTCGGACGCTACGGTCACCGCCATCTCGGGGTCGCGGTCTGCGGCTCCGCCGACGCGCCCGCCCACCGCCTGGCAAACCGTGTGCTCGGCAACCCCGATTCGGCGGCGGTCATCGAGTTCACCTTGGGTAGGGCCATTGTCGAGTTCACCGAGGAAACCACATTTGCCCTCAGCGGTGCAGACTGTCACGCCCGGCTCGATGATATTCTGTTACATCCCGGCTGGGCATATCGCGCCTCTGCGGGACAAACGTTATTGCTTGGTTCACCTTCAAACGGCCTTCGCAGCTATGTCGCGTTCGGCGGTGGCATTGACGTTCCTCGAATACTCGGTTCGCGCAGCACCGACCTTATGGCGGGCTTTGGCGGGCTGCAAGGGCGCGCATTGAAAGAAGGCGACGTGCTCTCTTTCGAAGAGCCGGTTGGTCAGGTGCTGGCAGATAAAGGCCTGCTGCAGCCTTCCTACAGCAAGCATATTCGATTATTGGCAGGCCCTCATGCGGCTCAGTTGCCAAAACAGGCCATAGCAGATCTTTGCCGCGGCGCCTGGCGGATTGGCCCGGCAAGCAATCGCATGGGTATACGACTCGAAGGGGAACATCATGCAAGGCTTGTTCATCAACTGTCGTTGCCGTCCCTCGGCGTCAAACCCGGCATAGTACAACTTCCCCCCGGAGGCAAACCTATCATCCTGATGAACGATTGCCAGACGACCGGCGGTTACCCGGTTATTGCGACCGTTATACCCGCCGATCTTCATCTTCTGGCGCAACTGCGGCCGTCGGAACCGCTGACCTTTGAGATCGTTTCTCATGCCCAGGCCGAAAATGCCTCGCGGCGTTTTCACGAACACTTGGCCCGTCAGATGCTGGCCATCAATAACTATAAAAACAGGAACTAAACATGGTCGATATTAATTACTGGCCGCTGCTTGGCATACTTGTCATCGTGGCAGGTTTTGCGCTTCGCTTTAATCCCTTGCTGGTGGTGACCGCTGCGGGACTCACGACCGGATGGGCCGTGGAGCTCGACTGGGTTACCCTGATAGAAACCTTCGGTGAAAAATTCCTCAATTCCCGCCAACTGGCGAGCTTTATTCTGATACTTCCCGTTATCGCCCTCGTGGAACGCTACGGATTACAGCAAAGCGCAAAAACCTGGATTTCGAAGCTGAACAGTATCACCAGTGCACGCATCATGGCGTTTTACTTTATCGTCAGGGAATGCTCGGCAGCGCTCGGGCTTACCAGTATCGGCGGGCAGGCGCAAACCGTACGCCCGCTGCTCGCCCCCATGGCGCTTGGCGCCGCCACAGCGCGTTACGGCGAGTTGCCGAAACCGGTGCGCGATATGATCTGCGCCTACAGCGCCGCATGTGAAAACATCGCGCTGTTTTTCGGCGAAGACATTTTTATCGCCTTCGGTGCCGTGCTGCTGATGGATGCCTTCCTGAAAGAAAACGGTATAGCCGGTATCGAACCGCTTTATATCGGGCTATGGGCGATACCTACGGCCCTTGCCGCACTGACGGTCCAGCTGGTGCGCCTGGCCATGCTGGAGGATAAAATCGTTCGCGAACTGCGTAAACATGAAACGCTTACGGAGGTCCGCCCATGAGCACTCAAACCTTGCTGACTGAAAGCGCACCGACCTTGCTCACCATTAATGACGTTTACCTGCTGGTGGGTGTGATGGTGATGTATCTGGTGGTACTGACACTGAAAGACACACAGCACCCGAAGCGCCTGACAACCGCCCTGTTCTGGTTGCTGTTCGGCGCCCCCTTTTTGTTCGGCGATTTAGCCGTTGTGCATCTCGGTGAACATACCGCTCATCTTATCACCGGCTTTATGGTGCTTGGCATCGCCCTGCTGGCCGGCACCGGCCAGGTTTCCATGGGAACTTACCTGACACCGTCGGAAAACGACAAGCAAGCCTCGGCTAACAGTATAGGCAACCGGCTCTTTTTACCGGCCCTGTTGATCCCCGTGGTCACCGTGATCTGTACCTTAGGTTTAAAAGGGGTCGAGTTCGGTGGCTATTTCCTGATCGACCAACAGCACCTGACGTTGGCGTCACTGACCCTCGCCTGCGGCGTGGCGCTGATTGCCGGCTGGGTCGTAACGGGCGGCTCGCCCCTGGTCGCGCTCGGCGAATCGAGGCAACTGCTCGATTCCATCGGTTGGGCCGCAATCCTGCCCCAGATGTTGGCGATGCTGGGCGGCGTGTTTGTCGTCGCACAAACCGGCGACGCTATCACCGGCCTGGTGACCCAGTTTATCGATCCCGACAACAGGTTTTCCCTGGTTGCCCTCTATTGCGTCGGCATGGCGCTCTTTACCATGATCATGGGTAACGCCTTTGCCGCCTTTCCGGTCATGACCGCCGGAATAGCAATGCCGTTTCTGATCAACATGCATCATGCGGATCCGGCCCCTTTGATGGCAATCGGTATGTACAGCGGTTATTGCGGCACGCTGTTGACGCCCATGGCCGCCAATTTTAATATCATTCCGGCTGCGCTTTTGAACCTCGACGATAAATATAAGGTGATCAAGGTGCAAATCCCCACGGCCGTTATACTTTTAACCTTTAATATTCTGCTTATGTATTGGGTGGTGTTCAATGATTAACAAACCTGTGGTGTTACTGACCGGTTTTAAACCGTTCGGCGGTGAAACCGAAAACCCGTCCTGGCTGGCAGTGCAGCCTCTTGACGGGGAAATCATCGGCGGACACCGGGTGGTCTCGCTTGAGCTCGACTGCGTGTTCGACACCGCCATTGAGCAGCTTTACCGCGCGCTCGACGAATACAAACCCGAGCTGGTGTTGTGTTTCGGCCAGGCCGGGGGACGCGCGGATATCTCCATCGAACGTATTGCCATTAATCTCAATGATGCCAGGATCCCCGACAACGCGGGCAACCTGCCCCTTGATACCCAAGTGATTGACGGCGGACCCGACGGCTATCTGACACGCCTGCCCGCCAAGCGCATGCTGAGACGCCTTCACAACGCAGGGATACCGGCCTCACTCAGCTACAGCGCAGGAACCTTTGTCTGTAACCACGTGATGTACGCCCTGCTTCATTACATCGCAACCCACGATCTTGCCATGTGCGGCGGTTTTATCCATGTTCCCTATTTACCGCGTCAGGCCGTGCACCACAGTGGTGCACCCAGCATGCCGTTATCGACTCTCACAGATGCGGTTAAACATCTGATCATCGAGGGGTTAATTCAGGGGGACGACATAAAGTTCAGCGCCGGCACAACACACTGATCAAAAAGGTGCAAGGATGCGCGTTTGATGTGCATAACTTATTTAAATTAATTCGAAAACGTAGTGTGACTTGGGATTTTTTTTCTGTTACAACAGTGGGAACACAAGCAGTTGGAATGAGGAAAAACTATGTGTTCTATCTTTGGGGTACTCGACATCAAGTCCGATCCCGCCCAGTTACGATCCCAGGCTATCGAAATGTCGAAACGACTGCGTCACCGCGGTCCCGACTGGTCCGGTGTGTATTCATCGGACAAGGCGATTTTAGTTCATGAACGCCTTGCCATCGTCGGCGTAACGAGCGGTGCACAGCCGCTTTACAACCCGGAACGAACCCACGTTCTCGCGGTTAACGGCGAAATCTATAACCATAAGGCCCTTGAGGCAGAATTAACCGTCGATTTCACCTTTCAGACCCAATCCGATTGTGAGGTGCTGCTCGCACTCTACAAACAAAAGGGCCCTGAGTTTCTCGACGACCTGAACGGAATATTCGCCTTTTGCCTGTATGACGAAGAAAAAGACGCCTACCTGATCGGCCGCGATCACATAGGTATCATTCCCTTGTACACCGGCCGTGACCAACTGGGCAACTTTTACGTTGCCTCCGAGATGAAGGCGCTGACCCCCATCTGCAACCATATCGAAGAATTCCCGCCGGGCCACTACCTGTGGAGCCAGGACGGCGAGTTGCGTCCGTATTATGCGCGCGACTGGCAAAAATTCGACGCGGTAAAAGACAACGACGCGCAAAGCAGCGACGTTAAAGCGGCACTTGAAGCCGCCGTCAAACGTCAGCTGATGTGCGATGTGCCCTATGGCGTACTGCTGTCGGGCGGGCTCGATTCATCGGTGATTTCGGCCATCACCCAGAAATTTGCGGCCAAACGCATCGAAGACGACGATGCCAGCGACGCCTGGTGGCCTAAACTCCACTCGTTTTCCGTCGGTCTGGAAGGCTCTCCTGATCTCGCCGCGGCGCAAAAAGTTGCCGATATGATAGGCACCGTCCATCACCCTATCCACTTTACCGTGCAACAGGGTATCGACGCGCTGCGCGAGGTCATTTATCACCTGGAAACCTACGACGTCACCACCATTCGCGCCTCAACGCCGATGTACCTGATGGCCCGCCAGATCAAGGCCATGGGTATCAAGATGGTACTCTCCGGTGAAGGTGCCGATGAGCTGTTCGGTGGTTATCTGTATTTCCACAAGGCGCCGGATGCGAAAGAATTCCACGAAGAACTGAACCGCAAGGTGTCCAAACTGCATTTGTTCGATTGCCTGCGCGCCAACAAGTCCATGGCCGCCTGGGGCGTCGAGGCACGGGTTCCCTTCCTCGATAAAGAATTTGTCGATGTCGCCATGCGCATCAATCCGGAGGCGAAAATGTGCAAGGACGGACGCATTGAAAAGCACATCGTTCGGGAGGCATTCGACGGCTATCTGCCAGATGAGGTGCTGTGGCGTCAGAAGGAACAGTTTTCCGACGGCGTCGGCTACAGCTGGATCGATTCATTGAAAGAGTACGCGGCAGAGCAGGTGTCGGACAGCGAACTGGAAAACGCCCGCTACCGCTTTCCTATCAATACGCC
The DNA here is from genome assembly GCA_050288805.1 of Pseudoalteromonas sp. Classification (GTDB taxonomy): domain Bacteria; phylum Pseudomonadota; class Gammaproteobacteria; order Enterobacterales; family Alteromonadaceae; genus Pseudoalteromonas. The sequence continues at coordinate 3,628 of JBNKEN010000002.1, read as the reverse complement.
TGACACCAAGGAAGCGTATTTCTATCGCTGTATTTTTGAGGAACATTTCCCTGGTGAAGCCTCAGCAAGGTGTGTGCCTCACGGCAAGTCGGTAGCCTGCTCCACGCCCGAGGCGCTGGCCTGGGATAAGTCGTTTCAGGACAACGCCGACCCGTCGGGCCGTGCCGCCAAGGTACACAACGACGCCTACGCCTGATAGGAAAACAGAAACAAAAAAGCCGCTCACTGAGCGGCTTTTTCTTATTTGGTGCGTTGCGCTTCTTTTTGCGCTTTTTTCGCTTCCTTACGCTGACGCAGCGCATCCTGTGCCTCGTTGCCGATATGGCCTTCGCCGCGCTCTTTGGCCAGCTGGATCTGCTTTTGGCGTTCGGCAAAGCGCGCCTTTTGCTCATCCGTCAGGCTGCTATGGCAATGGTGGCACGACACCCCTTCCATGTATTCTTCGCGCTGCTTTTCTTCTTCGGTGATCGGCATACGGCAGGCGTGGCACTGATCATAGGAACCCTTGTTGAGGTCGTGATCGACGGCGACGCGGTTGTCGAATACAAAGCATTCGCCTTCCCACAGGGTTTCTTCCTTCGGCACCTCTTCGAGGTATTTCAGAATACCGCCTTCGAGGTGATACACCTCGTCAAAGCCCTGCTCCTTCATATAGGCCGTGGATTTTTCGCAACGAATACCGCCGGTACAAAACATCGCAACCTTCTTGTGTTTGCTCGGGTCGAGGTTTTCTTTCGCCCACTGAGGAAATTCACGGAAGGTTTTAGTCTTAGGATCGATGGCATTTTTAAAGGTGCCGATTTCAATCTCATAATCGTTACGGGTATCAACCAGTATGACGTCCGGATCGGAGATCAGCGCATTCCAATCCTTCGGCTTCACGTAGCTGCCGACAACCTTGAGCGGATCGATACCTTCAACGCCCATGGTGACGATTTCTTTTTTCAGTTTGACCTTAGTGCGGTAAAACGGGCAGCTTTCGTCGAACGATTCTTTGCTGACGATGTTATCGAGCCCGGGCTGCTTGTCGAGCCAGGCCAGTAATGCATCTATGCCTTCACGGCTTCCGGCTACGGTGCCGTTGATGCCTTCGGCGGCAAGCAACAGGGTGCCGCGCACGTCGTTGGCCAGCATGGTATCCAGCAATGGCTGACGAAGGGCTTCGAATTCAGGAAGTTGCACAAATTTATAGAGTGCGCACACTACATAAGGAGTTGTCATGGAATATCCTACATCTTTGCTTTTGAAAACCGAATCGTAAATCCGGCGCATCGGGGCGCATATTCTACGCAAATCACAGAAAAAATCAAAAATCCCGGCTCGTTCCGTTAAATTTATCCCTCAGTTTTCATGCTCTGCGCTATAATGCCGCGGTATTTTATTCTTGAACCGGAGACAAGCATTGCACTTTACCGATCTTGGCATAGACACGCGTCTGACTACTCAGATAGGCCACCAGGGGATCACAACGCCCACCGATATCCAGGCTCGCGCCATTCCCGTCGCGCTCGCCGGCCATGATTTATTCGCCCAGTCTAAAACCGGATCCGGTAAAACCCTGGCTTTTCTGCTTCCTGCCGTACAACGCGTGGTCAAGCAAAAGGCACTGAGCAAGCGCGATCCGCGCGTACTGATTGTCGCCCCGACCCGAGAGCTCGCGACCCAGGTGTTTGCCCAACTGCGTCTTCTGATCGCCGGCAGCGCCTCCTCCGCAATAAAGCTGCTCGGTGGTGAGAACTTTAATGACCAGATTAAGGCGCTCAGAAAGAACCCCCATTTTATTGTCGCCACGCCAGGACGCCTCGCCGATCACCTTGAGCAAGGCTCCCTGCAGCTAGGCGGGCTGGAACTGCTGATATTTGACGAAGCCGACCGTATACTCGATCTCGGCTTTTCCGATCAGGTCAAACTTATCAACGAGCGTGCCGATCACCGCCAGCGCCAGACGCTTTTGTTTTCCGCCACGTTAGATCACGCCCAGGTTGATGCCCTGTCGCGTAACCTGCTTAATAACCCGAAAAAGGTGATGTTGAGCGCCGCAAACGAAGAACATAGCGATATCACTCAGGCGCTCTATCTTGCCGATCACCTGGATCACAAAGAAGCCTTGCTGAGTCACTTTATTCAGCAAGAAAACGTCGGGCAATGCATTATCTTTACCGCCACCCGCAACGATACCCAGCGCCTTGCCGAACAGTTGCAGGGATTGGGGGTTAAAGCCGTGGCGCTTGCCGGCGACCTTACGCAAAGCAAGCGTCTTGCCATTATGGACAGCTTCAGCCGCGGCCTTTACCAGGTGCTGGTTACCACCGATGTAGCCTCCCGTGGTCTGGATTTACTCAGCGTTACCCATGTGATCAACTTCGATTTACCCAAGCATGCCGAAGAATACGTGCACCGCATCGGCCGCACCGGTCGCGCCGGATTCAAGGGTACCGCTATCTCCCTGGTCGGGCCGAAGGACTGGAACAGCTATCTCGCTATCAACCAATTTTTGGATACTCGACTCTCCTTTACAACCGTCGAGGGACTGGAAGGCAAGTTCAAGGGCTTCAAGGCTAAACCGCAGCAGACAAAGACTCAGCCGGCAAACGCTGCCCGCAATGCTAAAAACGCGACTAAACGCCCCGTGCATAAACGCGCCAAGCCGGTCAAACCCGCAAAACCCGTTGCCGCTCCGTTTGATCCCGACGGCAATGCGCCGCTGCGCCGTAAACCAAAACCTGAGCAGGAGCAATAAATGAGTATCCTCGGTACACAGCAGACCCTATCCGTACAGGAAGTCGCCCATGAAGGTGCTTACCTCGACGGCGCCGAGTTGGGCGATGTTTTTCTTCCTCGCAACGAATTTACCGATGAGCCTGAGCAAGGCAGCCAGGTTTCGGTGTTCGTTTATCTCGACTCCGACGGCCAGCCGGTTGCAACCTGCAAGCGTCCGCTTGCCCAGGTCGGCGATTTTGCCCTGCTGCGGGTGAAGGACATCAACCGCACCGGCGCCTTCCTTGACTGGGGGCTGGAAAAGGATCTCTTGGTTCCCTTCAACGAACAAAAACCTAAGATGCGTGACGGTTACAGCTACCTGGTTCGCCTGTACCTGGATAACGCCAGCGGCCGTATCTGTGCGTCCAGCAATCTGAACAAGTTTGTCGGTAAAACACCGGCACAGTACAAACAGGGCGAGAAGGTCAGCCTTATCATCGCCGGCAAAACCGATATCGGCTTCAAGGCCATCGTCAATGAAGCTCACTGGGGCGTGCTGTACTTTAACACAGTATTCAAAAAGCTGTTTGTAGGGCAAAGGCTTGAGGGTTATATCAACAAGGTCCGTGAAGACGACAAGATCGATTTGACCCTTGAAGCACCGGGAATGGCGAAGGTGGACGAACTGAGTGAACGGATCCTGGCTGAACTCAAGGCCCGTAACGGAATGCTGCCGCTCGGTGACAAGTCAGATCCCGAGCAGATAAAACGTCTGTTCTCGACCAGTAAGGCAAATTATAAAAAGGCCATAGGCGGCCTTTTTAAACGGGGGTTGATCGATATAGAAGCGAAATCGATCAGGATAAAGGAATAAACTTCATATAGGGGTATGGCAGCGCGCATTCCATATAGCGATTGCCATACTTCA
>JBNKEN010000001.1:0-7066 GCA_050288805.1 Pseudoalteromonas sp. | reverse complement strand
CGCAGGCTAAGGGGTTTGTACTTGAAAGTCAATCTTGTATCCTGCCGCAGATACTGGTAAAACCAACGCTGATATTTTCCTAAAGGTTTCCTATGAGCACCCTGATCGAATATTTGCCCCTCGTCCTGTTTTTTGTCTTTTATAAATTTGCCGATATCTATTGGGCCACCGGTATTCTTATCGCAGCCACCGCGATGCAGCTAGGCTACCAATATTTTAAACATAAGCATGTCGCGACCCGCCACTGGGTATTTTTCGGCGCAGCCGTTGTCCTCGGCACCATGACGATTTTGTTCCGCGACGAGCAATTCATTCAATGGAAAGCCACCTTCGTCTATGCCTCCATGTCGCTGGCGCTGCTGATTTCCCGCTATATCTGGCAAAAAAATCTGGTGAAAAAATCGCTGATGTCATTGTTTGAAAGTGCGCTTGAAGAGGGACAGCGCGTCGATGTGCCGGAATCCGTGTGGGACAAACTGAACCTGATGTGGGTTATCGTTCTGGCCGTCATTTCCGGGGCAAACATTTATGTTGCCTATCACTATTCTCTCGATACCTGGGTGACGTTTAAGGTCTTCGGGCTGACCGGGGTGACCTTCGTCATGCTTCTCGCAACCCTCGCGATGCTTTACAAATACCTGCCCGCTGATCAGGAATAATTGCCCTTTCTTTGTTCCCTTGCGCTAAATTTAAGGAAATGTCCGAATTAAGCGCAAGGAGACACGGTGGATCAGTCGCAGTATCGCTGGCTCGAATTTTCCCTGATTTTTGTCGGCCTGCCCCTGGCGGGCTACGGTCTTCGCGCCGATCTCAACAACTGGCTGTTGCCGGCGCTTATCATACTCACCGCGGTCTGTTGCCTGTTGCTGTTGACCGACCCCCACTTCAAACGCTTTCGCCTCACCGGACTCGGTGAGTTCTCCGCGGTAAAAAAGCGCATCACCACGTTTTTCCTCGTCGGGGCGCTGTTTTCCGGCGTCTTCTACGCCATCGTCAACCAGGACAACTGGTTCAGCTACCCGCTCCATTCACCGGGCCGCTGGCTGATGTTGCTGGTGCTGTATCCGTTGCTGTCGGTATTGCCGCAGGAGCTGATCTTCCGCACCTATTTTTTTCATCGCTACAAGCGCATCATGCCCAATAAAATGGTGCGGGTGTGGGTCAGCGCCCTGGTGTTTGCCCTGGCTCATTTGGTGTATGCCAACTGGGTGGCGCTGGCACTGTCGTTTATCGGCGGGTTGATGTTCGCCTACACCTATGCCCATAGCCGTTCAACCATGGTGTGTGTGCTGGAACACAGTGCCTGGGGACTTTGGATCTTTACGCTCGGGCTCGGCAGCTATCTCGATTCGGGAGCCATTGCCTGAAAAACGCATTAAAAAAGGCGCCGAGGCGCCTTTTTTGCTTTGCTTGCGTTAAAACCCGAACAGGCTGAACGCGAAATACTTGGTGCATACGGTATTGACGAAGATAAGCAGCAACACCACGGGAATGAAGGTCGACAGCGAGAAATTCACATAACGCTCGATAAAGCTGCCCTTATAATCTTCGCAGCCTTCGGCCAGCTCGGCGCCGAGGTTGGCCTTTTTCCAGCGATACATTACGAACAGACACACAAGCAGGCCGTTGAGCGGCAGTATGGTATCGTAGAATACATCGTACACCACATCGAACATGCTCTTACGGGCGCTGCCGTATTCGGTCATGCTGGTGAGCCAATCAACCATGCCGAACGACAAGGTACAAAGTACGGTCAGTACGCCGGTCGAGACCGCCAAAATAGCGAGGGCCTTCTTACGGCTGTATCCCTTTTCTTCAATCAGGGTGGCGGTCGGTACTTCAACGATGGACACCAGCGAGGTAATGGCGGCGAAGAACACCAGCAGGAAGAAAACAAAGGCCACCACTGACGCGCCGAAATAACCTATGTCAGTTTGCAGCGCCAGCAGAATCTTCGGCAGGTAAACGAAAATCATGGAAACGGAAGAATCGGACAGTTCATTCGGATTGGTATCCGGGTTGAAACTGAATATCGCCGGCAACACCATCAGGCCCGCGATAAAGGCAACCAGCGAGTCGGTGATGGCCACCATCTTGGCGCCGCCCACGATATCGTCTTTCTTAGAGATATAAGAGGCGTAGGTGATCAGGATACCCATACCGAGGGAAAGCGAAAAGAACGCCTGGGAAAGCGCTCCGTTGAGCACGCTGGCGTTCAGCTTTTCCATGTCCGGAATAACATAATAGCGCACGCCCGCCATCGCATTGTCCAGCGTCAATACATAACCCACCAGGCCTAGCAGTAAAATGAACAGCGCCGGCATCATCAACTTGGCGGCCTTTTCGATGCCCTCCTTTACGCCGCCCACCAGGATCAGGTTGACGATAAGGGCCACACCCGCCATATAGGCAAACACGCTGTACTGGTTGATAAAGCGCCCGAAGTGCTCGGGATTGGCGAGATCGACCAGGTTACCCATGCCCACCTGAACCAGGTAACCGAAGATCCACACGGTGATCACCATGTAGAACACAGCAATCATAAAGGGCGTCACCACCGCCAGAGCACCGGCCAGGCGCCATTTGCTTTTGTCACCGGCCAGCTGCTTATAGGCTCCATACGGGTCCTTCTGCGCATGGCGACCGAGCGCCATTTCAGCGATCATGACGGGCAAACAGATGAAGGCGACGAACAAGGCGTAGACGAGAAGAAATGCACCACCACCGTTTTTAGTGGCAGAAACAGGGAAACCGACCAGATTTCCAATTCCTACCGCGGATCCTGCTGCTGCTAAGATAAAACCGAGACGTGAGCTGAAATGCTCGCGATTTGCACTCATGGTAACCCTTATTATTATTCTAAATGCTAAAAAACCTCGCCGATGCTACCAGTGATACGGCGGGCTTTTCAAGCATAAACGGTCCGACCTCCTTGCTAAATGTGGAAATGGTAATTTACAAACCAAATTAAAACCGACTAAGATCCGTGCCGTCCCCTGTTTCTGATTGGAAAACGCTATGTTGTATATGATCTATTCGACCGACGTCGAAAACAGCCTGCCCCTGCGTAAGGAAGCTCGCCCGGCCCACCTGGCTCGCCTTCAGGCGCTGAAGGACGAAGGTCGTCTGTTCGCCGCAGGTCCCCTTCCCGCCATCGACGCCGAAGACCCTATGGATGCAGGATTCACCGGAAGCCTGGTGATTGCCGAGTTCGACAGCCTCGAAGCCGCACGGGACTGGGCGGCACAGGATCCCTACGTCAGCGCCGGTATCTACGACAATTCGGTGGTAAAACCCTTTAAAAAAGTGCTGCCCTGACGCGCCCGAACCCGGTTCAGGCCGGGTTCACAGGCCTGATTTATGCTATTGTTCAGTAACCTACAGGGGATTTAGACTTGAGTTTTGTCCGCCTGCTTCATTACACTTAGCACTATTGGTTTCTGGAGTGGCTATACCATGCGCCTATTTTACTCGCTGTGCTGCAGCCTGATACTCGCTTTATCTTCACCTTTGTTTGCTGCCGACAAAGCGCAACCCGCCGTCACCAGTAAAAAACAGGCTATCGAAATTGCGCAAAAACAAGAATCTGGCAAGGTACTGAAAATCACAGAGCAGAACAACACCTTCACCGTTCGTATCCTAAAACCCAAAGGCCGGGTTATCGACGTCATCATCAATAAAAAAGACGGCCAAATAAAGAAGGACTAAAGACATGAGAATTCTCGTTCTGGAAGATGATCTCCATCTCGCTGACAATCTGCGCAGCGCCCTGGAAAAAGAACGCTATAGCGTCGACCTTTGTCATGACGGCGAAGCGGGTCTTTTCCACCTTACCGAATACCCTTTAGATCTGGCCGTTATCGATTTGGGCCTGCCGAAGATTGACGGCATCGAAGTCATTAAAAAGGCAAGGGCCAAGGGCTGCGCCGTGCCTATCCTGATCCTGACCGCCCGCGACCGCTGGCAGGACAAGGTAGAAGGACTCGACGCCGGTGCCGACGACTACCTGACCAAACCCTTCCACGTGGAAGAACTGATCGCCCGTTGCAACGCGCTGATCCGCCGAAGTGCGGGCCAGGCGAATCCTGAAATTACCGCCGGTCCTATCCGTATTCACACCCGCTCACAGCAGGTTTGGGTCGGCGAACGGGAACTGAGCCTGACGGCTTACGAATACAAGGTACTCGAATACCTGATGGTGAACCCGCAGAAGGTTATTTCGAAATCCGAGTTGACCGAACATATCTATGATCAGGATTTCGACCTCGATTCCAACGTTATCGAAGTGTTCGTACTGCGCTTACGCAAGAAGCTCGACCCCGACGGCACGTTAAATCCGGTTGAGACCCTGCGCGGCAGAGGCTACAGATTGAGAAGCCAGTGGTAATACCCGAAATATCGCTCAAAATAAGGCAAGGATTTATCCTTGTCTTTTTGCTGATAGTGGCCCTGCCTATTCTCTTCGTTTCCATCGGCAAGGCCTATTATGCCTCCCTGGTGCAAAGCACGGAAAAGACCCTAGAAGCCCATCTTTATTCGATTATTTCAGAGGTGGAATACTCGGGCTCCGACATCGTGATGCCGCGCAATGTACTCGCCCCGGAACTCAATCGCGTCGATTCAGACACCTACGCCATGATCTTCCGCGGTGACGAAAGGGCCTGGCAATCTGAGTCAGCCCTTGAGCTCGAATACCAGCCGCCTCCCGTCATCGGTGACGCCGGTATCACCGACTTCCGACTGGTGGAATACCAGGGCGTCAACTATTGGCAGCTGAGCCTGACCGGGATCCTCGGTAATGTCGATCACAGCGTCGAAGCCCGTTTTATCATGCTGAAACGCAACGAAGCCCTTATTCGCCTGATGGACGGATTCAGACAAGCGCTTATCGACTGGTTGTATATCATGGCGGTAGCCATTACCCTGTTGATGGTGTTCGGCTTCGCCTGGAGCGCCCGCCCCTTGCAACGTCTCGACAAAGAGATCATGGCCATAGAGAGCGGCGACAGCGCACAAATTAAGGGGCGCTACCCCGTTGAGTTGCAAACCATCAAGGCCGACCTCAACCTGTTGCTCGATTCCCAGCAACGGCAAAAAGACCGTTATCGCGCTTCGCTGAGCGATCTGGCCCATGCCTTAAAAACGCCGCTGGCGGTGCTGCAATCGAGCGAACTGGCCAAAGACAAGGAAGCGCAGGAACAACTCTCCCGCATCAATGCCATTATCGAACACCAGCTTAAGCGCGCCGCATCCGGCGCTTCGGACACCTGGAAAAAACAAACGGCGATCGCCCCGGTGCTCGCACAGATCACCCATGCCATGGGCAAGGTGTATCACGATAAAGGCATAAATATTGCTACCAATGCCGATGAGAAAACCTATTTCCTCGGCGATAAGACGGATTTAATGGAACTGCTTGGTAACCTGATAGATAATGCCTGCAAGGCGTGCCGCGGGCGCATCGACGTTGACGTGATACAGAATAAAAATACCTTGACGATCAGGGTTGCCGATGACGGACCCGGTGTACCGCCCGACAAAAGGCAGGCGCTGCTCAAGCGCGGCACCCGCCTCGACAGCTACGAAAACGGTCACGGCGTCGGTATGGCGATTGTGGCCGACCTGGTTGCCGCCTATCACGGCACCTTAACCATAGCCGACAGTGCGCTAGGCGGCGCACTGTTCCAATTAGAGTTTGATTATCATGATATTAAATAAATCGGCTTTGGCGGCTTTTTGCCTGCTGGCATCCTGCATTGTTAACGGGGCTGAGATCTCCGTGTCGCTGCCGCAATGCCCGGACCTGGATAACACGGTTGAATCACGCCGCAACCATCTTCAATGCCTGGATCAGGCCCTGGAAGGACTGCACAGAGATTTGACGGCCTGGCAGAATAAAAACCGGATGCAGCTCGAACACATCAAGAAAACCACGGGAAACGCCCAGCTGTTACCTATCTTTAACCGGGCGGAAGAATTTTACGCAAAGTACGTCGAATCACAGTGCCGTTGGCGTTATCTCAAGGAGATCCCGGATACCACCAAGGCGGCAATTCGTTACAAGCAATGTGAATACAGGCTGTTCAGCCTGCATCTCAGTAGTTTACAGCTGATGGATTAGCCTTCATCAGCTTTTCAGTTTTCCTGCTGGGCGGTATCGGCCCCGAGCAAAGTCGCCAGCCAATGCCCCTCGTCGCTTTCTTCCAACGCGATTTTAACCACCATGGTTAGGGGAACCGACAACAGCATACCGACGGTTCCGAGCAACCAACCCCAGAAAATCAACGATAAAAAAACCACCAACGCAGACAGGCCCAATCCCCGGCCCATAAATTTGGGTTCGATGACGTTCCCCATCACCGTATTGATCACCAGGTAACCGACGACCACCAGCCCGGCAACCAGCGGGCTTTGCGTGACCAGCGCCAGCAACACCGGCGGCACCGCGGCGAGAATGGAACCGATGTTGGGAATGTAGTTGAATATGAAGGCAACAACCCCCCACAGGATCGGATAGTCGACATCAAGCAGCCACAGCAGCAAGGTCGCAAGTACCCCAGTTCCCACGCTGACCAGGGTTTTGATCGCCAGATAGGAATTAACCGAATCGAGAAAGCGGTCAATTTGCTGCATTTTCATTTCGGGATCATCGAGAGCCAAATGAACCTTGCGACTGATACTCGGTCCCTCAAACAGCATGAAGATCACCGTGATGATAATCAAAAACAGGTTGGCCATAACACCGCCCAAACCCGCCAGCATATTGGTTGCCATATCGATCAGTTTGGCCGGGTTGAACAGGGAAAGCAGTTGCTCCTTATCGAGCGGAATATTGTGACCGGCGGCAAATTCCACCAGCCAGATATATTTAGTCTGCAACTGGGCCTTGTATACGGGCAACTGATTTGAGAAATCGTTGAACGATTTACCGACCAATCCGGCGAGGCTCATGCCAAGCCCTATCACCAACAGGATCACCAAGGCCACAGACACCGCCTTCGGCACCTTGTACCTGGCCAGATAGTTGATCAACGGGTTGCAGATAATGGCGATAAAGACGGACAGG